>CAYICF010000039.1:0-5545 GCA_964361805.1 uncultured Candidatus Saccharibacteria bacterium | reverse complement strand
CTGGTCGACGTATGGCTGGACATATGGGCACCACGCGACATACGGTGAAAAATTTGAAAGTCGTTGATATTGACGGCACCAAAAAGATTCTTTTCATTCGCGGCGCGGTACCGGGGTATAACAAGCGGAGCGTGCTCGAAATCGTCAAATAATTTTTATGAAAGCCCCGCTCTATAACATAGAAGGCAAAACAGTCGGCGAAATTGAACTCTCGGATGCTGTGTTTGGCCAACCGTGGAATGGTGACTTGGTTCACCAAATTGTGGTGGCGCAGGCTGCAAATGTGCGGAAGCCCTGGGCCCACGCGAAAGGACGCGGTGAGGTGCGTGGTGGTGGTAAAAAACCATGGAAGCAAAAGCATACCGGTCGCGCTCGTCACGGATCAATTCGTAGTCCGATTTGGAAAGGCGGTGGCGTATCGCACGGGCCAGTGAAGGAACGTTTGTATACGCAGTCGATTAATAAAAAGATGCTTCGTGGCGCGTTGCGCACATTGCTTTCAGAACGATTGCGCCAAGGAGAGTTGCGCGTTGTTGATGCGTTGCCCGTTGATATTTCGAAAACGAAATTAGCTGCGAAGACGCTCCGGGCGCTTAGCCCACAATTACACGCGTTGCTTGTTGCTCCTACCACAAATGCGCTACTTCGACGCGCAACCGCAAACCTTTCTCGTATCGCTGTTGTTGCGCCAACATCGCTGAACGTTACTGACGCGTTGCGTTATAAACAGATTGTTGTTGATCAAGCCGCCCTTGCGTCTCTTCGATAGAATTTTTATGGACAAATCACTCATTACACGCCCAATCATTTCTGAGAAATCAACGTTGCTCTCCGCCATGGGAAAGTATACGTTTCTTGTTGCTCCTCGCGCAACGATTGCTGAGGTTGGGAAAGTAATTCAAGCGATCTACGGCGTACATGTGATTCGTGCGAACGCAGTTAAAATTCCCCCAAAGCCAAAACGATATCGGCAACATATTGCAATGCAACCGGGATACAAAAAGGTGATTGTCACGCTAAAAAAAGGAGAAAAGATTGACCTTGCAGCGTAACATTTATGAAATCCTATCGACCAACAACCCCATCGCGTCGTCACTTAACCACTCCTGATTATAGTGGCATTAGTCAAGTTGCTCCGTTTCGACCGTTGCTGCGTCGGCTTCCAACGAATTCCGGACGTAATAATAGTGGTATTATTACCACGCGCCACCAAGGCGGTGGTAATAAAAAAATGTATCGATTGGTGGATTTTATGCAAACACCAACGAATATTCCTGGTCGCGTGCTGACCATTGAGTACGATCCGTATCGCACCGCATTCATTGCTCTCATTAGTTATCGTGACGGCCGCAAAGCATACATCCTTGCCCCCGATAAACTTTTGGTTGGCGCGACAATCGTTGCAGCACCAACTACGTCGTATACGATTGGCAACCGTATGCAGCTCAAGCATATTCCCGTTGGTCAATTGATTCATAATATTGAAATTCGTCCAGGGAGCGGCGGCAAGCTTGCGCGTTCTGCTGGCACATATGCCGAAGTTGTCGCTCATGACGGAGGTTATACCGACCTCAAGATGTCATCGAAAGAGATCCGTCGCATTCCTTGGGATTGTTACGCGTCTCTTGGTCAGGTTTCTAATATTGAATGGAATTTAGTCAACATCGGCAAAGCTGGCCGTTCGCGCGGGCTTGGTATCCGTCCAACGGTTCGTGGAACCGCGATGAATCCGGTTGATCATCCATACGGTGGCGGCGAAGGAAAGCAACCTCGTGGCACAAAGCGACCGAAAACCATTTACGGCAAAGTGACCGGTGGACGCAAAACACGCAATCGCAAGAAATGGTCGAATAAGTTGATCTTGCAACGAAGACCTAAGATAAGGTAAATTAAGTTCTTGAGTTGATAAGTTTATTAGTTTCGTGCCTTACCACCTTACAAACTTTTAACTTATAAACTATTCATTATGTCCAGAAGCGCAACCAAGGGTCCATACGTTGACCCAAAACTTTTGAAAAAGATTTCGAAACTCAAAATCGGTGACCCGGCGATTATTAAAACGTGGTCCCGCGATTCTGAAATCGCCCCCGAAATGGTGGGATTTAGATTTGGCGTGCATAATGGTAAAACGTTCGTTGAGGTATTGATTAAAGAAGAAATGGTTGGTCATCGTTTGGGCGAATTTTCTTTGACCCGAAAGTTTGTTCGTCACGGTGGCAAGATGCAACGCGAGCTTGAGGCATCAGCGGCGCAAACTGAAGCGGCAAAAGCCGCTGCAGCAAAGACTGCTGCCCCCGCTGCAAAGAAATAATTTATTACTTTCTACCTTCTGCTTTTAACTTTTTCTATGGCTACCGCAATCGCACAACTTCGTTATCTGCACATGGCGCCTCGCAAGGTGCGTCTTGTTGCAGACCTGATTCGTGGACTTACTTTGTGTGATGCCGAAGCGCAACTTTTGCTTGGCACCAATCGTCGCGCAACTAGTCCATTGCTGAAACTTCTCCGTTCGTGTGCGGCAAATGCGGTATCGCAAAAAATGCAGCCAGCGCGTTTATATGTTTCGAAAATTACCGTTGATCAAGGGCCGATGTTGAAGCGTTCTTTGCCACGCGCACAAGGCCGCGCAACGCCGCTTCAGAAAAAGATGAGCCATATTTATTTGGCGCTTTCGGAAGGAGAGCGCGTAGTTCCTCAATATACTTTTTTAAAGAAAACGAAAAAAGATAAGTCGAAAAAGTTTTCTGCGAAACCTAAAATTTCGGCAACTTCAGACGCAGGCGCAAAGGAACAACCTCGCGAGAAGGCCGGATTTTTTAAGCGGATTTTTAATCGCAAAAGCGTATAAATTATTATGGGACAAAAAGTTCGACCAAATACATTTCGATTAGGTATTACGCAATATTGGGATTCGCGCTGGTTTGGCGCGCGATCTTTTCCTCGCTTACTGCAAGAGGATGAAACGATCCGCCACGTGGTGTACGACAAAATTGGGCTCGCTGGTATTGCGCGTTGCGATATTGAACGCACTGCGAATGCGTGTCGCATTTATATTAAAGCTGCCCGTCCAGGACTCGTGATTGGTCGTGGGGGCCAGGGCATTGAGCAGCTCAGTAAAGCAATCGAATCTGCGCTTGCTGCGTTGTATCGCAAGCATGGTTGGGCAACAAAAAAAGTTGCCTTAAGTGTCAACGTTGAAGAATTGAAGCGAACATCAATTGCTGCCGCAACCTCTGCGCAAAATATTGCATGGGATCTTGAAAAGCGATTACCGTTTCGTCGCACCATGAAAAAGGCGCTTGAAAATATGATGCAGAATCGAGAAATACAAGGAGCGAAAGTTCGTTTGTCTGGCCGTCTCGATGGCAATGAGATTGCTCGCCGCGAGTGGCTTGCGAAGGGAAAGCTTCCGCTGCAAACGCTTCGTGCAAATATTGATTATGCCGAGGCGACTGCTTTTACCACCTATGGCACGATTGGCATTAAGGTGTGGTTATATCGTGGTGACATCCTTTAAAATATTATGCTTGTACCAAAACGAGTTAAACATCGCAAATGGCAGCGCGCGCGGACGCGTCCTCGGGCAGTTGAGACCCGCGGCCTTTCCCTTGCGTATGGTAATTTTGGCATCAAAGCGCTTTCGCGGGGTTGGATTACGTCTCGTCAGATCGAGGCGGCGCGTCGCACGATTTCAAACTATATTAAACGCGAAGGCCGCGTGTGGATTCGTATTTTTCCTGACAAACCAATGACTGCTCGGCCCCCTGAAGTCACGATGGGTGGCGGTAAGGGCAATGTTGATTATTATGTGTGCCCAATACTCCCTGGCCGTGTGTTGTTTGAAATGGACGGCGTTCCCGAAGCTGTCGCGCGAGAAGCATTACGACGCGCGGGTTTTAAGCTGCCCGTACGCACCACTATTTTGACGAAATAATTTTTTTACCATACTATATATGAAATCAAACGATCTTGCGGAATTGCGTCGGAAGCCGGCGCCCGAGCTCCAAAAATTACTTGCCGAACTGCGCGACAACTTATGGAGTAAGCGTATTGATTTGAAGCGCGGGAAAGTAAAGAACATTCGCGAAGTACACGATATACGTAAACGGATTGCCCGCGTGTTGACATTGCTTCGCATAACACCGTCAGCAACGGCTGCATCTTAATTATGGACACACCCACAAAACAACCAAGAATACTCCATGGCGTTGTGACTTCTACCGCAATGACGAAGACGATTGTTGTTGCTGTTTCAACCGAACGTCAACACCCAAAGTATTTGAAGTCGTATCGCGTCACAACAAAACTGAAAGCGCACGACGAATCTGGAAAATATCATGTTGGCGACCACGTTACTGTTCAAGAAACTCGACCACTGTCAAAAACGAAGCGATGGAAAGTTGTTGAACAACCCAAATAAACATCCATGCTCCAAGAACGCTCTATTATTACTGTTGCCGACAACTCCGGTGCAAAAATTATCCGGTGTTTTCGTGTTTTGGGCGGGAGCCGTAAGCGTTACGCGCATCTTGGTGATGTGATTATTGCGTCGGTGCAAGTCGCCACTCCACGAGCTGCAATCAAAAAGAAAGATATTGTGAAAGCTGTGGTGGTACGCATGCGTAATCCCATTCGGCGACCTGACGGTTCTATCCTTCGTTTTGACGAAAATGCGGCAGTCTTGATCAACGATAAAAAAGAACCAATCGCAAGTCGTGTGTTCGGTCCTATCCCTCGGGAGATCAAAGAGTTGGGATATGAGGCTATTGCACAGTTAGCTGAAGAAACCGTATAAAAATTACTCAAATGGCACATTTCTTTGTCGCACTACACAAAACGTCGCTCGGTGTACCACCTCGTACACCTCGTTCCGTTTTGTTTGCGCTTCGCGAACTGTATCCATTTGAGCAATTTTTTCAATAAAAATATGAAGCTGAAAAAAGGCGACAACGTTACAGTCATTGCAGGAAAAGATCGCGGCAAGCGCGGGAAAATTTTGGCAATGTATGTGGCCAGGCATCGCGCGTTGGTAGAGGGGATTAACGTATTTCGCAAACATCGACGGCCGCGCCGGCAGGGCGAAAAAGGAGAAATTATCCAATTGCCTCGCTCTATTGATATTTCTAATGTGCAATTTTATTGTTCGAGCTGTGGACGCGGCGTACGATTGGGCTATCATGTTGAGGGCGAGGCAAAAATCAGACACTGCATACGTTGCAAACGTGCAGTGTAATTGTTTTGATTATGACCAAAAATACTACTCACAATAATTTTACTCAACTCGCTCAGCGTAGCTTTGAGAAAGTTGTCGTCAATACCGGCATTGGCCGACTCTCGCAGATGGCAAATTTTTCTGATAAAGTTTTACCCGAGATTGTGAATGAGTTCGCTGCGTTGACTGGGCAAAAGCCTTCTTGTCGTGCTGCGCGTCAATCAATCGCGGGATTTAAAATGCGCGCAGGAACCGTTGTTGGACTTCGATCAACGCTTCGTCGTCGGCGCATGACTGATTTTCTCGCGCGACTTATTCATATCGTTATTCCTC
>CAYICF010000038.1:0-5688 GCA_964361805.1 uncultured Candidatus Saccharibacteria bacterium | reverse complement strand
TATCATCAAGAAGAGGCGTTGTGGAACAAAATTTTCATGAGTTATTTTAGCGAGGTTGAGCTTGACGAATTTACTAAGAAGTACATCATCCAGGGGTGGTTCGAGGTGTAGGGCGCTTTCCTAATCTGATCGCTACGAAACAGACCGCTTCGCTTTTAGTCTGTTTCGTTTTGTGTTCTCAATCTAATGACTTCAGAAGTCGTTAGATTGGGTTGCGGATTTTTATGGGCCATGGTAACTTGTTTTTCATGGAACTTGTCGCACAACTTCGTGAACAATTTAGAAAAAAGACTGCGGGGCTTTTAGCGAAAGCTCTTATTCCTGGTGAGTTGTATGGCCGTGGCGTTGCGAATATTCATGTATCGCTGCCGCTCAATGCATTTCAAAAAGTATATAAAGCAGCTGGCGAAAATACGGTGGTGCAGGTGGTTGTTGGGAACGATAAATTTCCAGTTCTTATTTATGACGTTTCTCTTGATCCTTTGACTAGCATTCCTCGTCATGTTGATTTATATCGCGTGCGTATGGATGAAAAATTGCAAACCAAGGTTCCGCTTGAATTTGTGGGTGAATCTCCGGCAGTGAAAGACTTCGGCGGCGTGCTCGTGAAGACGATTCAAGAAATTTCCGTTGAGGCCTTGCCCGATCAGATCCCGCATCATTTGACGGTTGATTTGTCATTTTTGAAAGCAATTGGCAACAGCGTCCGTGTTGGCGAGCTTGTGGTGCCAGCGGGGGTTAAGGTATTGATCGATGCGAAGATGGTTATTGTGACTGTCAAAGCGAAAATGACCGAAGAAGAAGAGGCGGCGCTTGCTGCAAAGGGCAGCGTTGAAACGGTGAAGGTGGAGGCTGAAGAAAAGAAAGAAGAGCGCGTAGCGGCAAAGGATACTGTGACCGAAGGCGATCCTGCGTCAGCCAAAGTTGCGCCGATAAAGACTGCGGAGAAGAAATAGCTTCGAAGACAGCTTCATTAGCTTCATTAGCTTCATTAGACATATAATAGATGTATGCGTTTTTTGTTTGTTAGTTTTTTTGTTTTTTTGCTTTCTTTGAACGGTGCCCACGCCGCCGAACGAAGCGCGCTTGAAGCGCAGCTGTTAGAACTTGAGAGTCAGATTGCCCAGTATGAAGATACCGCGTCGTCTTATCGTCGACAAGGAAAAGATCTCCAATCCGAAATTCGTCGCTTTGATGACAAAGTGGGGAAGTTAAATTTGCAAATTAAGACCGTTGCATTGACGCTGCGACAGCTTGATCAAGATATTGCCGAAAATGCTTTGCGTGTCGCCGTGATCGAAGAGGACCTTGCTATTGTGACGAACGGTCTTCGTTCTGCGCTACAGCGTTTGTACGAAGGAGATGCCGTGAGTATTGTGGAGCTTCTTTTGCGCCACCCAACGCTTTCTGCGTTTTTTGCTCGACTCCAGTCATTATTATTGTTACAAGATCAGCTCCGCGCGAACTCCGAACGCATTGATGAGTTGCGCGATGCGCTTGTCGATGACCGTGAGGCGTTTCAGACAAAGCGCGGCGATGCGGTTGCGCTCCGCAAATATCATGACGCGCAGAAGACATTAGTCGAACAGGCGAAGGGCGAGAAACAACATTTGCTCGCAGCGACGAAGGGCGTCGAGGCAAAATATCAGGAATTAATTAAGGCAACAAAAAAAAGCGCGGCGCAAATTAGGTCGCAAATTTTTGAGTTTCTTGGTGGTGGAGAATTGTCGTTTGGTGAAGCGTATCAGTTTGCAAAAATCGCAGAATCGGCGACCGGTGTCCGCGCGGCGCTTATTATGGCCGTGCTTGATCGTGAATCGGCCTTGGGGCAAAACGTGGGGAGGTGTAGCTATAAAACTGCGATGCATCCCACTCGCGATATTCCATTGTTTTTGGCGCTGACTGCCACGCTTGCGATCAACCCTGATACGATTACGGTGTCGTGTGCCAATCGTGATGGCGCGTATGGTGGCGCAATGGGTCCCGCACAATTTATTCCGTCGACATGGAATCTGTATGCCGCACGCGTTGCTGATATTACCGGCAACAATCCGGCATCGCCGTGGCGGAACGGTGATGCGTTTGTTGCAACTGGTTTATATTTGAAAGATTCTGGCGTTAAAAGGGGATCGACGATTGCCGAAGAGCGCAAAGCTGCGGCGCGTTACTATGCCGGATCGCGGTGGCAGCGGTATTTGTGGACATATGGCGATCGCGTCGTGACGCGCGCACAGCAGTTTCAGCAAGACATTGACGTGTTGAACGGATGACGATTGTGGTACTCTGCTAGTGTGGCTGTTCTCGGATTGCCCTCGTGATCTTGGAGGATCGTTCAATGGCGATTCTCGAATTTCTCCTCGCGCATCGTCGCGCGGAGGTGATTATTGCGACATTGCTCGCAACGGCGATCTGTCAGCTTGTAGCAATGCGTCTGCATTTTGATCGCACGCAGTGCAATGCAACGATTGAGAATTTTTTTGGTCGTCATCCCGCGATGCGCATATTGCTTTATGGTTTCTCGTCCGTGTTCCTTGCTGGTATGGCGATGAATATCGCAGTTGTTGTCTCAAACGGTGGACGAATGCCCGTTGCGATCGTTTCTGACGACTTTCGCGAAATCACGTTTGACGAGCGTCATTGTCTGTTGACTTCCGCGAGTCGACTGCCTTTTCTTGCTGATATTTTTGCGCTTGAAGGCAAGCAGTTGATCTTTCAGCTTTCGCTCGGTGACATCTTCATCTTCGTTGGTTGTCTCTGCCTCGCTTTGTTATTGTTGTTCGTTCTCGTTCCAGGCGTTGCCGTCGCAATTGGTTCGCGAACCACCATACCTCAGTAGGCGCGCTCCGAATTCACCCTCGGAGCTTTTTTACCCTTGTTTTCTTTTGTTTGCGCGCATAGGATGACAGTATATTACCGTTCTTTGTTAAGGGATTTGTTATGTCTGAGATTGTGAAACCGGAACCGTTTGTGTTTTCGATTCCACCACATACGTATATGCTGTTTCGCAAGTTACAGGAGCGGCTTGACGCATCGACTGTTTCTGATGCATTTGTCGCCGCACTGCTCATTGTCGGTGACATGATCGATCGATGGAAGTTACAAGAACAACCCATTGATTTTCTGCGTTGGTACGCTGCGATTGTTGCGCGCGTCGAACGCGCTGCAGCGGCACAATGCAAACTGAGCGGTCACGAAACGGCGATCATGTGCTCGCTTGACCTTGCACCAGCCGATCACGTGACGCTCGCGGCAGTGTGGCGATTTTTCGATATTCCGCTTGCTGTGCTTCCGCGACGCGTTATCGAATGTGCGTATTATCGCGTACGGCAAGTGCAGCATCGACTTCCTGACGATTTCCCGAAGCCATTCCCGTAGCGTTTACGCTGCGGGATTTTTTTCGGATCCACAAAAATAACGCACTTCGTTGTCGCGCTTCACAAAATCTCACTCACTGTACCACGGCGGGTACAGCTCGATCGATTTTGTTTGCGCTCCTAGAACTGCATTTATTTTCGTGGATCCTTTATTACATTTTTTGCTGTGCCGTATCTACTTTCGCGTTTGATCGATTTATTTTTTCGAGCAAGACATCTAGGTCTCCATCAAGTATTTTTTCGATGTTGTGAACTTTCGCGTTATATCGATGATCGGTGATGCGGTCATCGGGGAAATTATATGTACGGATTTTTTCGCTGCGATCGGCAGTGCCGACGAGTTCGCGACGTTCGGAGCTCACGGCTTGGAATTCTTTTTGCTTTTGTATCTCATACAGCTTCGCGCGCAGAATCCCGAGTGCGGTTTCGCGGTTCGCGTATTGCGAGCGTTCGGCGCGCGATGAAATTACAATCCCTGTTGGTTTGTGTGTGACGCGTACGGCCGTCTCAACTTTGTTGACGTTCTGTCCTCCGGGCCCGCTAGCACGAGAAAATGTCCATTCAAGATCGCTTTCTTTTAAATTGACTTCTTCTGGCTTCACTTCGGGCATGATGGCGACGGTCGCGGTTGAGGTGTGTACGCGGCCGGCTTTTTCCGTTTCCGGAACGCGCTGAATGCGGTGCGTGCCCGATTCTTGTTTTAGCGCATCGTAACATCCAGCGCCGGCGATGCGCCCTACGAATGTTTTGTATCCACCGAGCGTGCCTGGTGATGTATCAGAAATTGAAAATGCCCAGCCGTGTTTTGCGGCGTAGCGTTGATACATGCGTGCAAGTTCGCCGGCAAAAATAGCGGCTTCGTCGCCGCCCGCACCGGCTCTTACTTCTAATATTATCTTTGAGATCGCAAATGCGTCCATGAGCTTCGCTTGCAATAGTGCTTACGAAGTTTTCGCCTTCGTTTTTTTCACTCGAGGTTTCTTTTCGATTTTTAGCGCCTTGGCTGCGGCGGTGCGGCGCGCCTTAAAGCGTTCTACGCGGCCGGCGGTGTCGATTAGTTTTTCTTTGCCAGTGTAGAATGGATGGCAGTTGCTGCAGATTTCAACCGCGAGCTTTTCTTTTGTTGCGCCGAGCGTAAACGTTTGTCCGCATGCGCACGTCACTTTTGCGTTCGTATAATATTTCGGATGAATGTCAGTTTTCATGATTGGTATCTTATTATATATTTCTCCTGTTGACAAGTGTGCGCGGCCCGACTATATTTACTCTTACGATTTCATTACAAGTGAACAGCATGCCGGGTTCGTACATCCGTCTTGTCTTCTTTAGTAGCATTCATGGAAGACAAGACGGATGTGTTTATGAACGCATATTGATAATTGAATAGTAAGTGTAAATGTAAGTTCAATAAATATCGAGAGTTTTTTTGTTGTCCTAATGGAAGTAACTCATCAACGGAAAACGAATTTGTTACGAATTTACGAATGTATTCATTCGTTCATTCGTGACGGATTTTGATCTCGTTGGTAGTTTTTTCAGAGGATTTGATCCTGGTCCAGGATGAACGCTGGCGGCGTGGATAAGGCATGCAAGTCGAACGGCCTTGTGCGTAGCACAAGGAAATTCGAAGCACGAATATCGAAACACGAAACAAATTCGAAAATTTTAAATTCAAATTTTTAAAGTTTTTGAACTTTAAATTTGTTTTTATTAGGATTTGTTTCGGATTTCGGATTTAACATTTCGGATTTTCTCGCGCTATGCGCGAGGCAGTGGCGAACGAGTTAGTAACACCCTAGTACGTACCCCGAAGACGGAGATAGCCCCGCGAAAGCGGGGGTAATAGCCGATATTGTCGCAAGATGAAAGGTGTCCTGTATTGCACAAATTGCATCAATTTGACGGAGCGAATTTTTAACAGATTCGCGACGCGATGAGCGAAGTGTAACCACGGCGTTACACGAGCGAAGAGCAACAATGAAGCTGGCGAAAATTCGCCCGCTCGAAGAGAATCAAAATTTTTCACGATTTCTTCGTTGCTTTCTTCTCGATGTATCGCAGTGGATACATCATCGTCGTCGCGCCTCGAACTCGTGGAAAATTTAAGATTTCAAATTGACGGAATTTGTGCAATACAGGACTGCCACTTCGGGAGCGGCTTAGGTCTGATCAGCTAGTTGGTAGGGTAACGGCCTACCAAGGCTATGACCAGTAGGGGAGCTGAGAGGCTGACCCCCAACGACGGGACTGAGACACGGCCCGTACTCCTACGGGAGGCAGCAGTCGAGAATATTCGACAATGGGCGAAAGCCTG
>CAYICF010000037.1:0-5702 GCA_964361805.1 uncultured Candidatus Saccharibacteria bacterium | reverse complement strand
TCGCGCAGATCAGGAATGTTTTCGCCCTGCGGATAGCGATACCAATAACTGCTTTCTTGCTTTTTTTCTTTGTTCATCTATTATTATTCTTGCGATTCGGATTTAGCAACGTGCTTCATTTGGAGGTTTGCGTCTATGAACGCACTTTGTATTTCGCTTGCGGCGTTCGCTCTTGTCGTTGTCTTGAGCGGTTGGGCATATCGTGTCAATTTTCCTGAACGACATCGTGCGTTTGGTGACTTCTCTTACAGATGGTTTGAAACGATCATCCTTTTCGGGTTGTGCGGAATTCCGACATGGACACTGCTTGCTGCAACACACTTCTTGACTTCGGATGGATTTTGGCAGCAATCGATTGCGTTTTGTTGTGGCGTGGTGCTTGTTTTGGCTCAGCTCGTTTGTTTTCTGCTATTTTTTCTTGGACTTTGCGAAACTTGGAAGCAGCCCAAGTTTTAGCTTTTCATTTTTTCGCGTTGAACATTATTATTTGACGCGATTTTTTTATGATCGTTTATTATTTAGTCTATTTGCTTCGCGTTAATCGCATTTTTATTTTGTAATCAACGAAGCCAAGTTTTTTCCAGACAGCGTAGCTTTCGCGATTATTCGCATCGACCGTAAGCTCGATGTGGCATGCGCCTTTTTGTTCTAACCACGTTATTGCGCGCGCAACGAGTGCGCGACCAATGCCGAGTTTTCGTGAGGTATCGTCGACGAACACTCCGTGAATGACGCCAATTTTTTTAATGTGCGGCACCATAAAATCCCGAGCATCTTCGATTGCGGCGATGCAATACCCTTTTATTTCATTGCCCTCCTCGGCAACGACAACAATGCTTTTCTTGTCATTTATCCATTCGTTCGGATATGTATCAAGATGTTCATACGCAGATGCTTCGCGATAGTGTCCTGGATCAAGCGTATAATGGTAGTTCGCCATTTTTTTTGCGAGCTCGACCAGCTGCGGAATATCTGTTGTTTTTGCATAACGAATTGTCATGACTTTTAGCATATCTTGTTTTCTGCTATGCTGTAAATCATGAATCCTTTATTTTTTAGTGTGGTGTTTGTGTTTTTCCTTGCGACAGCATCGGCGCTTGCTGCTCCGACCAACTTTACTCGCGCATTGCGTGTTGGTAGTCGTGGCGGCGACGTTGTCGCGTTGCAAGATTTTTTAAAAAGCCTACCCGAAATTTATCCAGAAGGTTTAGTAACGGGATATTTTGGTAAGGCGACGGAGGCTGCGGTGAAGCGATTTCAAAAGAAATACGCATTTGAGCAGGTTGGTATTGTTGGTCCAAAAACGCGAGAGAAATTAAATATTTTATTTACTTCAGGAATTGTTCCGGTGGCGATTGCGCCTCCTGTGTCTTTACCCGTAGTCGTGCCCGCACCCGCTGTTGCTCCTATTTCAGTTGCGCCCGTTGTTCCTGTCGATATATCTCCACCACTCATTCGGTTGCTTGCAGCGGGTAATATCGCGAGAGATTCTGTTGTGGTGACGTGGGCAACGGATGAGCCGAGTGATTCGCGTGTTGAACATGGTATGAGTACGACATATGACAACGCTCCTGTTACTGATTTAACGTTACGCACGATGCATTCGCTGCGCGTTATCAATTTAATTCCCGGAGTACTCTATCATTTTCGTGCGTCATCGAAAGACGCCGCGGGCAATGTGCGCGTGAGCGACGATAGCACCGTGCGTACGCTCGTGAATGAATTATCGCAAAGCACTCCCGGTGTTTGCGTGGTTGCCGATACGCAAAAAGATCTTCGTGCGATTGGTTTTGGTGACGACAATATCGGTATTGGATATTTGAAAGATCGCAGAGCCGGCGCGTTTACGCTTGACGAACTCCGCGCGGGTTGTCGCGCGGAGGATTTTGTTGTGCTTGCAAATAATTATTGCGATATGAATCCGGGCGCGACGGTTCGCAAGTATTTGGTAACATATCGTGGGCCGAATGATGTTGCAGATGCTGTCGATTTTTGTGCGACGTGTGCGGCGGTGCAGTGTCCGTTGAAACGATAGCAATTTCCTCTCTTTTCCGGTAGAATTTTTGCATGTCTACGTTGTATCTTGTCGGAACTCCAATTGGCAACCTTGAGGATATTTCGCCGCGCGCTGTTGCTGTGCTTCGTGCAAGCGCGGTTGTTGCCGTTGAAAAATGGGAAGATTCAATGAAGTTGCTTCGTCATTTTGACATTCATCCAATTCAGGTATTCAAATTTCACGATGCCAATGCGCGTCGTATGGTTCCGGAGTTGCTCCGCGTTTTAACAACAAGCGATGTTGCGCTTGTGACCTCCGCGGGTATGCCTGGGGTAAGTGATCCGGGAGCGGATTTGGTTGCGTCGTGTCATGAGCGAGGGATTTTGGTTGTGCCTATTCCGGGGCCGTCGGCTCCGACAACCGCGATTGCTGCGTCCGGATTTCGTGGCGATTTTTTGTTTGTTGGATTTTTGCCAAAAAAAGACGGTGCGCGCAAACAGCTGTTTACGGAATGCGCAGATCATGCATACGTGCTTGTTTGTTTCGAGACGCCGTATCGACTGCTGCGATCGTTGACGTTACTCGCAACCCTATATCCCGCCGCTCGTGTTTTTGTTGGCAAGGAGATGACAAAGAAATTTGAGCGATATCTTGTTGCGACGCCACAGACTATTGTAGATCTTCTTGCTCGCGATGCTCAGTTTAGGAAAGGGGAGTTTACGTTGGCGATTGATTTCGATGGAAAATGATATGATCTTCTATACCGAAACAATTATATATATGAAATTATTTTTCCGGCGCTGTATCCAATTATTTTTTCGCCTGCTTCCTGCCGGCGCACCCGCTTTTTTATATGGGACGTTGTTCCGGCCTGTGCCCTTGCGGCGTCTTGCTCATTGGGTGTTGCTTCGGCTTATGCCGACCCAAACAATGTTTGCTGGTGTTGCTGTTGCGTTAAACCCTCGTGACCCTGTTGTTTCTGGCGCTTTAGCAATGGGCGCATATGAACGTCATGAATCAGTATTTTTTAGAAGTCTTTTGCAGCCGGGCATGACTGTTGTTGACGTTGGTGCGAACGTCGGTTGCTATGTCGCGCTTGCCGCTAAAGGCGTTGGCCCGTCTGGAACAGTTATTGCATTTGAACCAGATCCCGAAAATTTTTCATTTCTTCAGGCGACAATACGTCTCAATAATTTTTCTCACGTTATTGCTATTGATGCTGCGGCGAGCGATCGTATTGGCCAGGGTAGTCTATTTTTGGCTGTCGACAACAAAGGAGACCATCAAATCTATGATAGTGGCGAGCGGCGTATTGTTCGTCCTATTCGACTCGTGATGCTTGATTCGGTGCTTCGTGAGCGTGATATCCAGCGCATCGATCTTGTGAAAATTGACGTCGAGGGAGCAGAGTTTTCGGTGCTTCGTGGAATGACCGAAACGATGCGTCTGAACCCTGCATTGCAAATGATTATTGAATTTTGGCCATATGGCCTGCGTAATGCCCACGAGGATCCGGTGGCGTTCCTTCAATTACTTCGTTCGCTCGGGTTTGTGCTGTCGGTGATTGACGAGCACGGCACGACCATTACTCCCGACGACCTTCATGCTTTCGTCGCCGGTTTTTTTGGAAAAAAATATTGTAACCTCTATTGTGTTCGTCCACTATATGCCTAATGACGTTATTATCATTCCGACATATAATGAGCGGGAAAATGTCATTACACTGGTTCCGAAGATTTTTTCGGTGGTTCCTTGGGTTTCCGTACTCGTTGTCGATGACAATTCGCCCGATGGCACTGCTGCCGCGGTGCATCACTTGCAATCTATTTTTCCACGCTTGTCTCTTTTAAAGCGTCCCAGCAAGGAAGGTCTTGGTTGCGCATATATTCATGCATTTGGCGTTGTGCTTGCTGATCCCGGCGTTACCACTATTACTATGATGGACGCTGACCATTCTCATGATCCACAATATCTTCCTGCAATGTTCGCCGCGAGTCATGCGGGCGCAACGGTTGTGGTTGGTTCTCGTCATATGCGCGGAGGCGCAACGGTCGGTTGGGAGTTGTGGCGTCGCGTATTGAGTTTCGGTGGTAATTTGTATTGTCGTTTGATCACGAGGCTGCCGATTTATGATTGTACGGGTGGGTTTAATATTATCCATGCCAGCTTGCTGCGTCGCATCGATTTTTCTACATTCGATCTTTCCGGTTACGCGTTTATCATGGAATTAAAATATGCGTTATGGAAGGCGGGACGGGAGCAGGCGAGCCTCTCTTCGCAGGCGGGTGGGGTTTTTAAAGAAATTCCTATTATTTTTCGGAATCGCGTTGAAGGAGAGTCAAAACTTTCGCGTCATATTGTGAGCGAGGGTATTATTGCTCCATGGAAAATGATTTTCAAAAAATAACACCACCGTGTTTGCTCTGCGGCGTCTCCGCGCAGCTTTTCGGCTCAAAATGGGGCTACCATTTATATCGTTGCCCTTCGTGTCGTTTTTTATTCGTTTTTCCGGTTCCCGTTGATGTTTCGTCGGTTTATGACGAGGGCTACTTTACCGGAGGCGATGCTGGCGTGGGTTATGCAGATTATGATCGAGATAAAGCTCCCATGTCGAAAAGTTTTACGCAGTACTGTGCCCTCATCGAACGTTTATATCCCCAAAAAGGAACATTGTTTGACGTTGGAGCTGCGACTGGATTTTTTCTTGGCGTTGCGCGGGCACGCGGTTGGCACGTTTCTGGCGTTGAAGTGTCCCCATATGCTGCCCGCATTGCTCAACAAAAAGGATTCGATGTCCGCATCGCCGATTTCTCTTCGCTCGCCCTTGTTCCGAATTCATTTGATGTTATCACTATGTTCGATGTGCTCGAGCATTTTTCGCGTCCGCTCCAGGAGTTGCAAACTGCATTTCGTGTTTTAAAACCCGGGGGATTGCTGGTGATCAATACCCCAGATGCGTCGAGTTTTTTTGCGATTCTTTTTGGCATACGCTGGCATCTCATCGTTCCTCCGGAGCATCTCTACTATTTTAATTCAACAAACTGTGCACGCCTGCTTCGGTCGCTCGGCTTTCGCGTGCGTTATTCTGGGAAAATATGGAAGTCTTTCACTTTTTATTATATTTTTCACACGCTATATCGCTCTCAGGGTTTTGTGCTATGGCGTATGTTCGCTGCCTTGTTTCGCGGCCGATTCTTGCGGAAGCTTGCCATTCCCGTCCCTCCGCTTGACAGTTTTTTTCTTATTGCAGAAAAATTGTAATGGTATACTGAAAGCGTGCTTGATCCGTTGAATTATGCATTTAGCGCGTTAAGTTTTTTTTACGGCTTTGCGGGCGTTATTGTTTTGCTCTTGGTATTCGCGTGCTTCTGCACGACAGCAGAAGCCCATTTAACCGCTGGTTTTTTATTGTGACGTTTGCTGTTGGATGGTGGATGTTGTTTGCCGTTCCTGCATTTAGCGCACTGACGGGCGCCGTCTCGTTTTTCTGGCACAAAATTTCATGGATTGGTGTTATTTTTATTGCACCATCTGCATATGCTTTTACCCTTTCATTGTTCGAGATTCCGCGCGCTCAGTTGAAAATTTTTTTCTCTTATGTATTATTTGCTCCGTTTCTCGTTTTTCTTTTTGACGACTCTCTGGTATCCGGGGTTCGAGAGTTTCCCTGGGCGTTTCATCCGCAAGCTGGTCCGATAGAACCGAT
>CAYICF010000036.1:0-5791 GCA_964361805.1 uncultured Candidatus Saccharibacteria bacterium | reverse complement strand
CCGAAATCGAGAAGCTCGCCGAGATCGCGAGAAAGATACTGAAGTATCTGATCGACAAACCAGTGCTTGAAAATGGAGAGCTCATGGAGCGCCTCATCGAAATTCAGAGCGAAATCCAATCCTATGGATACTACGTCGAGCTTGGTTTTCGCATCGATCCCAAGACGCAGAAGCTCGCCAGCGACACGATGACCGTGCTCGCTCCCAATACAGACATCGAATCCGAAAAAGATCGCGCCATCTATGACCGATGGTTCACGTACGTGAACGGTATTGCATGGGAATAGTCAGGCGGAGAGCGCATGTCGCCCTCCGCTCTTTTCTAAATATAATGAAAAAAATATTATTCGAGACGTCGGAGATGGCATTGCGGTGACGCCGCACGCAACGCCAAAATTAAGCGGCAACGCCGTCACCCTCGCAGACTCAAAGAAAAAACGCTTCTGGCGCTATGAAAATTTTGCCTACAGCGAGACAGCTAAAACGCTCCCAAATCTAAGGTTTGATCAATTTTTATCTGTGAAACAAATTCCGCCATGTGACTCACGAGTACAAGCGCACCTTGATATTCATCCAAGGCTTTCGCAATAATCGACAAGTGGCGAAAATTAATATGATTCGTCGGCTCATCAAGCACAAGCAGGTTCGGCCCTTGCAGCATAAAGCGGGCAAAACACAGCAACCCTTTCTGACCCTCAGACAAGGAGCCAATATGATTCCGCAACAAATCATCGGTGAACAAAAAATGTGCAGCAACCGAACGCAATCGTCCTTCGCTGCCACCAGTCATTACTTCCGCAAGCGTATCGTATACGGTTTTCTTATCATCAAGTGCAGAAAAATCTTGCGCGTAATAGCCAACAGAAACACCCTCGCCAAATTCCGCACCCTTGTGTGTTTTACTAACCAATGTCTTTAATGAGGTCGTTTTGCCCACGCCATTCGGCCCCGTGATGAGCAGCGTCTCCCCGCGCTTTAACGCAATATCAATTTTATGATTTGCGGCTTTGTGATTCTTTACAACCGAAACGCCCGTCAATCGCAAAATGGTTCCCATCGTTTCCGCGGCAGGAATGATAAATTTCGTAATCGTCTTATCTTCTTGGCGCATCTCGACAAGCTGCTCTTCAAGCTCTTCGATCGCCTCGCGCATTTTCCGTGCCACATCGCGCATGTGCCCACCTTTTTGCGCGAAAAAATTCATCTGTTCTTTGCGCGCGGTGATATCTTTTTGCAAACGAACATTCTCGCGTCGCTCGCGCTCAATGCGCGCGGCAATTTCGGCGACCACGTCCAAGTAGTCGCCCACATACTGCTCTACTTTACGCTGGAACACATCAAGGTAAAGCACGCCGTGAGTAATCGCATTCAAAAAATGCGCGTCGTGAGAGATAATCAGTGCGGTCTTTGGGTACTCGATTAAAAATTTGGTGAGATGCGCAATTCCTTGTTTGTCTAAATTATTCGTCGGTTCATCAAGCAATAAAATATCCGGGTTTTGAATCAATGCGAATGCAAGTAGCAGTCGCGCTTGTTCGCCGCCAGAACAAACGGAAACGAGCTTAGTAAGCGGCGCATGCAAGTTCACGGCGTCCAATACTTTCGCGATTTTCGGATCAATGTCATACACCTTCTCTCTAAATGCGTCCTCAAAAAATACTCGAACCGTTTTTGAGGCGTCTGCCTTGCTGAGCGCCTGCGCAGCAATCGCGATCGTCGCCCCAGTCCGAATATTGACCGCGCCTTCGGTCGGCGCGAGCTCGCCCAAAACAAGCTTAAAAATCGTGCTCTTGCCCGCACCGTTTTGCCCCATAAGAGTAATCTTGGCACGTTCGCGCAAACTAAAATTCACTTCGTTCAAGAGCGGCTGCTGTTCGCGATACCCAAACGTGACGTCACTAAAACGAAGCACGACATCACCGTGATTGTATATTTTTTTGGCCATAATGATTGTTGCCACGAAAAGGACGTCGTTGCGGCCGCATGGGTCGATCAGGAATAACTTCGGCAATCTTGCTTGCCGGCAAATTCGCAGGCAATTGCGCAATACGAATCGCGACGCGGATCAACCGTTCAATATCACGCATTTTACCACGTTCGTTCGGCATCGCAAACGAAATCGCCTTGCCTTCCATGCCCGCACGGCCAGTGCGACCAATGCGATGGACGTAATCTTCAGCTTGCTGAGGAAGATCAAAATTCACAACGAGCGAAATGCCCGTCACGTCAATACCGCGCGCCGCAATGTCGGTCGCGACGAGCACACGATATTTTCCAGACTTAAACCCATCAAGCGCTTCGCGCCGTTGGCCGAGCGATCGATTCGAATGAATTTCAGCAACGGCATGCCCCATGTGCGCGAGGGTCGCGCACACCCGCTTTGCGCCAAACTTCATTCTGCAAAAAATCAACACCGATCCTGAATAATCAAACAATAATTTTTCAAGTAACGGCACTTTTTGATCGCGGGAAACTATAAAAAATTCTTGCGCCACGCGCTCGGCAGGAGTTCCCGCGCGCGCAATTTCAATACGAACTGGTGCGCGCATGTGGTGCGTCGCAAGCGCAAAAATTTCACTCGGCATTGTTGCTGAAAACAATAACGTCTGTCGCTCTTTTGGCACCAGCTGAAGCATGCGCGTGATTTGCGGCAAAAATCCCATGTCAAACATATGATCTGCTTCGTCGAGCACCAACACCGAAACATTTTGCAACGTCAACGTCTTTTGATTCAAATGGTCGTTCATGCGACCTGGCGTACAAATGATCACGTTGGGGCGACGACGAAGCGCGTTCATTTGGGCAAACATCGACGCGCCACCAATCAGGAGCGCGGTCTTGATCCCGAGCGATTGTCCGACAGATTGAAACACCGTTTCAATTTGGATCGCGAGCTCGCGTGTCGGCACAACAACAAGTCCAAGCCCATTACTCTTCGCGAACCGCTGGATCATCGGGATCGCAAATGCCAAGGTTTTTCCGGTGCCGGTTTGTGCGATTCCGACAATGTCTTTTCCTTCAATCGCGGGCAAAATCGCCTGCGCCTGAATCGGCGTTGGCGTCACAAAGCCCAACTTCGTTAAAATCGTAAGAATGTGAGGCGCAACACCAAGTCGCGCGAAATTTTCATTATTGGAAACAGTATCAGTCATCTTGATATAGAATACAATAAAACTATATTTTAAGCAAGGAAAAAATAAAAACGACCAACTGAACACGAAGTCCAGCTGGCCGAAAGTGAACAGAAAGAAAGGCGAAGCTATTGGTCGAGATCGACTTCGTAAAGAAACCGCGTACCCGCAACCAGCTTGCGATTCAATGATGTGCTCTGGACGAACGCCGTATGCCCCGAAAGCGCACCGGGCCGACCACGCCAACTTCCACTCTCAGGAAGACTCAACATCTTGCGCGCCGCACCACCGGTGTAGAGATCGCCAGTCGAATTTTCCTCGAGCACGACCTCCTTATAATCCTGAATGGTCTCCGCCTTCGTGAATTCGTAGAAACCGCGACCTTTCTTGAACGCGGCGCCGTTCTCCTCCACAAAACCCTTGATGTCGCAGTCATCATCAACGCGCATCACCTGGAATCGCCCAGGCGGCACACGCTCGAGCTTGGACTTCTTGCCAGAAAAGCGGCTCTTCGTCGGCGACTTTCCCGAAAGGACCAAGAAAACCGCCTCAGTACCACGGTTCATACGACCAAGCCTTACCACTTGAGCCTCGAAACGCTCGAGCTGCGCAACACCCGCCTGCTGGTAACAAACGCCCATGAGCACGTGACCAAGATCCTCGAACTGATCGAGCTTAAGATGAAGCCCGCCAGTCAGCCGCGCGAGATCATCATAGAAACTGGTCGCATACGACCGATGCAGCGCCTGCACGCCGTAGACGGCAACGTCCATGTCCTTGAGAAATCTCGCTTCATTCTTCCAGTCAAGACGCAGGGAATTCTGCGGGTCACTTGCCGCGTGCGGCACGTCATCCCCAATCATGACAAGAACGCGTTTACGCGTTGCCTGCCATGCCATGCTCCGAGCTTTGTGAAGCACCAACTCATAACACTCCTCAGCGTCTCCACCGCCAGTCGGAGCAACGTCGCTCACGAAGGTACAGATTCGATCAACGTCTCGGGAAAACCCAAGCTGCTTCGTGACATACGTACGCCAGCGATCGCAATAGTCGCCATGCGCAATGATCCCGACACGAATGTCGTCAACTTGCGCGAACAGATCCGTCACCAACTTCCGGATCACCCGCCGCACACGCGCCAAGCATGGGTACATCGACCCCGTCGTGTCAAAGGAGAAAAGCACATCAATTCCCGATTCTTTTCCCGCCATCGCCGAATCCTCGAACAAAACCATTCAAAACTGTGCCGATCAAAACACCTGAACGACAAACAAAATATTACCGAAAAATATCCTATCGGTCAACCCCCCGCGCCGCCTCCCGATATTTACAAAAATCGCAGTCCGCACCGGTTGCCGGGAGCACGTCCGAGGACATACACGCAATCGCATTGCGAATCGCGCCTTCCACCCACGCATCGTTTCCTACATACGGAATTAATTTCACCGTAAATTCCAATTTTGCATCAAACGCTTTTTTGTCTGCGTCGCCGTTGCAATACACAAAATATCCAGTCGTGGAAACGCGGAAACCATTTTTTCGGAAAAGCCATTGATACATTTCCATTTGCCGCTTGTAGCCAATTTGCCACTCGGCATCCAAACTCACCTCGCCGTCTTTCGAAGTCGCCTTGTAATCGACAATAATAAATTCACCCTGGGGCGTTACCCAAACGTCATCAACTCCACCCGTCACAACAACATTCGTACCAGGAATAGCATACGTCGCTCCGCCGCGGAGCGCGTCACGCCATTCGTCCATCTTTTCGTGGGCCAATGGCACCGCATCAACGCCATATGACTTCATGAGTGGGTGTGCCGTACCCGCCGCTCGGTGGATATCAAATTCTTTTTTTAATAATTTATCAACGGCGGAGTTTAAACTAAATGGATATCCTGGTGGCTGCCCAACGCCTAAACGCCGATCGAGATAAAAACAACGGGGACAATTTAAAAACAAGTCGATCTTTGAACGGCTCAACCGAAACGATTGCGTCGACGCGGGATTATATAAATTCGTCTTTCGATGAGGATTATAGTACTGAGACATGCGTACATCATATCACGGAACTAAATTTCTGGAGTTTCGTAGATCGGCACAATCTCCAACTCCCCTTTTTGTGGAGTCCGAATAATATCGATCACCCGGCCGAAAAGTTTAAAATCACGACGCAAAATGATTGGCTTGTAGCTCACATCCGAGGAAACCGGCGAAAGCACAATCGCATTATTCGCGACAGACAATTTCTTAATCACGGCAAAATTATCAATAACGGCAACCACTAAATCATTATCATGCAACTCTTCAGTAACTTCAACGAGGACATGATCGCCATCGCGCACACCGGCTTCATCCATCGAATTCCCAATCGCACGAATACTCACGATTCGTTCCTTGGGGCGACCCGCAAGAAGCATTTTATCAACACAGATATATCCGCCGAACACCTGTTCGGCGAAAATACTCATTTGATCGCACCCCGCTGAAGCAATCACGGGAATCGTCACCGTCATCCCGTCGCGAGCTTCGCTCGACTGTACCAATTCAATGCCACGATTTTTGTATCGCCACCGGCGAATCAAACCCTTCGCCTCAAGGGAGGTCAAATATTGCGTCACGGATCGCGGTGAAGAAAATTTCATCAGCTGCACCATTTCGGC
>CAYICF010000035.1:4423-6042 GCA_964361805.1 uncultured Candidatus Saccharibacteria bacterium | reverse complement strand
GGCTTCGTGGTATTAAATCGAGAGAATAAAATATTGCACGAACTCGGGAAAAAGATAAAACGCCCGATCGTGTGGTATGACACAAAAGGGAAAGATGCATCGACGGTAAAAAAAGTGATGCAAATCTCAGGAATGCATAATCTTTCAAACGCAATCGGTGCATATACTATTGCACGAGCGCTGGGCATCAAAAAACAGGTCATAGTAAAGGCAATCGGCGCATATACGGGCACCTGGCGCCGCAGCGAATATCGCGGCACATATAATGGAACGCCTGTATACGACGATTACGGCCACCACCCTACAGAGATCATAGCGACGCTCAAGGGATTTCATGAAAAATTTCCAGACAAAAAAATAGTTTGCGTGTTCCAGCCGCATCAGCGCGAACGACTCAAATTGTTATTCAAAAACTTCGTGGCGTGTTTTGATGACGCCGACGAACTTATCCTCTGGGACGTATATGACGTGGCAGGACGAGAAGAAAAAGAAAATCCATATGACTCAAAAGCGCTCGCGCGCGCGATCGAACGCCGCCGAAAAAAAACCGTCCCAGTAGTCTCGAGCATCAAGGAGTTAAAATCTGCCCTTTCCACTTTTCACTTTCCACTTTCCACTGTAGTAATAATCATGATGGGCGCCGGCAACATTAACGAGCAAACCGACAAGCTACTAGCTACTAGCCACGAGCCACGAGTATACTAGTGGAATGTCGTTGTTCGATTATTCGTCTCCAGAGCAATTTAAAGAAAAATGTGGATATACAATTGACGGCGCGTGGTATCCGCGCGTCACTAAAATTTTAGAAATTAAATCCAAGCCAGCGCTCTATCGCTATTACGGCGATGCGCCAAGTTATAAAGCTGCCCAAGAAATGACCGAAGCCTCCGCAAAAGAAGGTACCCTTGTACACGAAACAGTACAAAAAATAATGACCGGCGAACATCCGCTCGTCGATCCTTCAATTGCTCCAGCAGTCACCGCAGCAACGGAATTTATGGACCGAAACAACATACAAATAGACGCCGCCTATATCGAACGCCGCGTCTGCAACAAAGCTGATCGCTACGCCGGCACGATCGACGCACTCGCGTTCATCAATGGCCGTTACGGCGTACTCGACATCAAAACATCGCAAGCTATTTATCGGGACTATAATCTACAAACCTCGGCCTATATGGGCGAAATGACAAAAACACTCGCACATCTCACGACGCGGTGGATTTTTCGCATCGACCAAATTAAAACGTGTCAATTATGCAGCGCAACTCTGCGCCCTAAGGGCGGCAGAGAAAAAATTCGTCGCGGCAGACAAACGCCATGCCGCGAACCAGGACTGCATGAATGGGGCCTCCTCACGGGCATATGCGAACTTCAAGAAATGCCGATTTGGAAAAACGATTTCGATGCCTTTATTAGCGCAAAAAAACTCTGGGAATGGGAAAACGAAGGGTGGCTGAAAAAGGTAGGGTACATTTGACAAATAGAGACAAAGTGCGCTATAATACACCTATTGCTTCGGCGTACGGAGCAAGAGTACTTTCCAAATTTTCCCAACCAAAAGGAGGGTTGCGGATGCACCCGAGCGAAAACTCCGGCCTCGCGACGATGATCATCGT
>CAYICF010000035.1:0-4413 GCA_964361805.1 uncultured Candidatus Saccharibacteria bacterium | reverse complement strand
ACTGAGCCCGGTCGCGACGTCGCGAGGCTCGCCGACGAGGGTCACCGTGCCGGTGTCGGGGGCGATGGACGGTGAGCCGGTCGCGGGCGGCGAGGCGGCATCCGTCGACCTCGTGGTCGGCGCAGGGGTCAGGTCCGGGCCTGCGCAGCCTGCCACCACGGCGATCAGCATGATCATCGTCGCGGTCGCGGTCTTCGTTCTCGGCGCGCTGTGGATCAGCCCGCCCGGAACGAACGATTCCTCCGGAGCGGCAACGCTCTGGAGGGTCGCTCAGCGCGACGGCCCGCGGCCGTAGCGGTGGCCCGGAGAGCCGGAACACGTCGGACCAGAAGATCAATGCTCCGACCCCGACTCTTCGGGCTCGCCGCCTTCCCCACAGACACCCTCCTTATCCTAAACACCCCCCCTGCTTGCGCTTGCGCTCGGAGAGGGGGTGTTCTTATTCTCGGAGCCGTTTTAGAATCTCCTCTTCCACGACATATCGCTCCTTGCCATACACGCGTCGCGATAATTCTTTTAAATTATCCCGCACTGCAGCGTCCCCCACCGACGCCCGAATCATCCGAATATTGAATGGCTTTGTTGATTGTCCCGCAATCAATAATTTCACATACGCATTAAAATTATCGATATTTATCAAATCGTTTTTGGTGAAAATAGGCGCGAATTGTTTTTCCAAAAATTCAGCATCATCTGCGCCCACACGAAACACCACCATCGAACCGACGTTGCCAAACACTGCATCGCGAATCGTTTCTTCGAGCTGTGCAATAAACTGGTGTGCGATCACTAAATTCAACCGATACTTGCGCGCCTCAGAAAGAATGGTCGCAATCGAATCTGTGGCAAAATTTTGAAATTCATCAATATATAAATTAAAATCTTTGCGGCTGTCCTGCGGCACATCCACGCGCGAAAGCGCGGCCATGAGGAGCTTCCCGATCGTGACCATCCCAAGCAAGTTTGCATTAATATCGCCGATGCGTCCTTTCGAAAGATTGACGAGTAAAATTTTCCCGTCGTCCATACATGCGCGAAAATTAAACGCCGATTGTTGCTGGCCGATGATAGGCCGCATATAATCGTTCGAAATAAAATTGCCAAATTTCGAGGTAATATATGGCGTCATGTTCGCAAGCGACGCTTCTCCGCCAACCTTATTCGCTTCTTTCGTCCAAAAATCAATCACCACAGGATTTTTTGCGATCGCGAGTTTACGTTCACGAAATTCAGCATCGGTAAACACGCGCGGCACCTCCATAAGCGTCGCAGGATTTTCAAGATCCTCCATGAGCAGAAGCAACGCATTGCGCATATACTGCTCAAACATCGGACCCATAGTTGCCTGATCAAACAACTTATTAAAAATACTCTGCATTTCATTCACGATAAACGTTTTTTGTTCTGGATGATCGTGATCATATTCAAGCATGTTGAGGCCCAATGGATACATACGATCCGCGGGGTCAAACACGATCACGTCGCGATAGCGCGACTTCGGAATATTCGCGAGCACGGAGTCTACAAGGTCGCCGTGCGGGTCAATAAGCGCAGCCCCCTTCCCTGCCACAATATCAGCAGTCATCATATTCGTGAGCGTGTTTGATTTACCAGTGCCCGTTTGTCCAATCACGTAGACGTGGCGTCGCCGATCGTCGTCGCCGATATAAACCGATCGCACCTCGCCCCGATAGATACTTTCGCCAATCAACGTGCCAGTTTTTGGCAACGGTACTGGTGGCTGCGCTTCACGTGCTTTCACCGACTTGATGCGCGGGATATCAGTCGTTGAAATCGGAAAGTGGAAAAGGCTTCCTAATTCTTCGGAGTTCAAAATAAGCTCTTGCCCGCGATCATATTCACGAAAAATAAATTGCATAAGCGCAGCGCGAGATTCACCGAGCGGTACAATTTTGAGGTCATTCCGCAACGGCGCGGTAAATCCAGAAAAACTGCCAGAGAGTCCGTCTAAAAGCTCGTTCGCACGATACGACGTGGGAGCAGAAGCGACCAGGCGCACGTTCACCACCAAAAGAGGTTGCGCAATTTTCGCTTCAAGTGCTTTCACTGCATCTTCGTCAACAATGTTCGGCTCTTGTCGCTCTTTGTCCTTATCGCTCGATTGTTTTGGAAAAAAAATATCTTTGAGACTCTCGTGAAATAATTTGTGCAATTTTTTCCCTTTTTTAAGATCATAAATAAATTTTGCGATCTCCCGACGCAACCCACCTGGAGCCCGCCGCAAGACAACTTGCAACGCTAATCCTTCGCCAACGGCATTTAATTTTGAAAAATTGCCCAACACTGGACTAAATGTGTCGACAGTTGCTTCGCGATAGGTACGAATTGGCAACGCATAATGCTCTTTCAGCTTCAGTGTAGCCATTTTAACCGCTCCAGCAGGGTTAAAAATAGTGTAATCATCAGATATAGAATCGACTTGCGCATCGGGCCAGACGCCCTGAATTTGTCGCGTCGTAAATTCGAGTGTCTCAAGTGGTACGCCAATATAAAATACGATTTCCTCGCCGATATTATGGACTGCAACTTCGAATATCACAGAAGTATCCGGCCGGGCTAAGACGCCAAAAAGCTGCATCGATTTCGCAATCTCTTCAAGTGGATCGCGTTGTTTGCCCTCGCCTTCTTGGCTCGTAACATCGTGTGACGAAAGTCGCACTTGAAGTAATCGCAAACGCAAATCACGCGCCAAACGTCGCGTGCGCTGATAGCGAAAAATCCATGCGCCAACGGTTATAAGCCCGACGACAACAAAAAACGTAAGCAGACTAAGAAAAAATGGCGACATTTAAAGCAATCCTCTTTCTTTAATAAGATTATATAGCTTTCCGGCAAGCGCATCGTGCAGCACGTCAAGAATAATAGGATCAAATTTTCTGGCACCTGCGACTGCCACAGCAAGCCCTTGGTGGAGCGCGACATCGATGAGCTGCTCCACGCGCAATTGTTGCTCGCGAGGTAAGTCGTTTGCATACAACGGCAATACCGCAGAAAATCCTCCGGGCGTTGCTGTAGAAGCAACAGCATTCGGGGCAGGAGTAGGCGCAGCGTCAGAAACGCCAATATCGACTCGCTTCATGCGCTCGTGAAGCGCAGCCTTAATAACCTCGCGCGCCTCAACGGAAGTCATCTCCGCAGTTTGCTTGCCGCGCAGCTCGTCCGCCAACGCATGAATCTCCTGCTCTAACGTCTCGTGTAACGCTTCTTGTGTCATAAAAATAGTATAACAAAATAAATCCGAAGCACGAAATTCGAAATCCGAAACAAATTAAAAAATTATAAATTAAAAATTTAGTATTGTTTCGAATTTGATGCTTCGAATTTCGAATTTACGATCTTCAAAGTCGTCTCAGCACTTTGAAGATCGTTAGGATATCCAATCGGCAGCCATAAGTCAGTTTTCACAACCGCGATCGCTGCATCACGCGACAGCTGATCGATCATGTCGGTCAAATAATATTCGCCGTTTGTGTGTTGTACCGGAGCATATTGAAACACGCGATCATCGAGCACGGCGACGCCCACCCACGCCAAATTGGATTCGGGCTGCTTTGGTTTTTCGACGAACTTTATCATACGCCCAAGCGCACCCCACGTTTGGAGCAATGCATCAGGAGTAACATTGATAATCCCAAACCGTTCCGGATGATCGGTCTCCTCAACAAGCACCGCAAGATCAAATTGCGCACAACGCGCAACCGCGGCCTTCGAATGAATATCATCCGCATAAATCACTAAAAATTTTTCGCCACGAAGATGCGGCGCCGCAAGCTGCATTGCTTGCGCAGTGCCACCGAGCGAGGGCTGCGTGATAAAACGAAATCGCACGTTCGGATATTGCGCTGTCGCATACGCGATAATTTGCTCGGCAAGATACGAGACGAGAACAATCACCTCCGAGATATCGGCGGGCAACAAGTCTATCGAGTAATCAAACAACGCGCGGCCATTCACGCGCAATAATGTTTTCGGAATTGTATCGGTAAGCGGTTTCATCCGCACCCCCCGACCAGCAGCTAAAATAACAGCCTTCATATATAAAAATACAACTTATATAGATATAAATTTGTCCCGAGTATACACGTTCGTTGTCTGCTACCCATGCCGAAACTCCGTCACATCCCCATCCTGAAAAACATACTCTTTTCCTTCCAGCCGCAGCCAGCCCTTTTGTCGCGCAGCACTCCAACTCCCGATCTCCAATAATTTTTGCCAATTGATCACTTCGGCGCGAATAAATTTCTTTTCAAAATCCGTATGAATCACGCCAGCAGCTTGCGGCGCTTTTGTGCCTCGCACGATCGTCCACGCCCGAGTTTCATCGGTACCGGTCGTAAAAAAACTCATGAGATTCAAAATCTTGTATGCCTCCTGGATCAAGCCGGGCAATTC
>CAYICF010000034.1:0-6412 GCA_964361805.1 uncultured Candidatus Saccharibacteria bacterium | reverse complement strand
TTTCCTCGCACGCTCTTGAGGCGTGTGCGTCTGCCATTCCGCCACCCGGGCGAATTATTTATGATTGATAGTGACATAAAATTATGTCAGAGTAAAGGTATGGCGCGCGTTATTGCAATTTGTAATCACAAGGGGGGAGTTGGGAAGACAACCACCTCGGTCAACCTCGGAGCATATCTTGCGATGCGCGGTAAAAAAACATTACTCGTTGATTTTGATCCGCAGGCGAACGCGAGCTCTGGCGTAGGATGCGCAAAAAACGCGGACGTGAAACACATCTATCATGGTATATCCGGAGAAGCGTCACCAATCGAGCTCGTACGCCAGACGAAGATCGCGCGCTATGAATATATTCCAGCGCACCCCAGCCTTGCGGGGCTCACCATTGAGCTGCTGCAAAAGCCGGAGCGAGAATATTTTTTGCATAAATTTTTAGATCCGTTCCGGGCGATATACGACTATATTTTGATTGATTTACCACCGAGTATGAGCTTGCTTACCGTGAACGGTCTTGTTGCCGCCGACGAGGTATTGATCCCAGTGCAATGCGAATACTATGGGCTCGAAGGTTTGGGGCAGCTACTCGAAACCGTCGACATGATTAATAAAAATCTTGGTCGCAATCTAAAAATTGCTGGAGCGGTGATCACGATGTATGATGCAAGGGAACACTTGTCGCGCGAAGTCGCAAAAGAAGTGCGTCGGCATTTTAACGGGCATGTATATGAGGTAGAAATTCCGCGCTCGATTGCGCTTGCTGAAGCGCCGAGTTTTGGAAAGCCAGTATGTTGTTATGCGCCAGAAACTCCTGGCGCGCGCGCATATGAGCGGCTCGCGCGCGAAGTGATCGCGCAAGAAGGCGTCGCGGCGGCGCCCACTCCAACCTTTCGCGAACGTGCAATTCCCATCCGCGTCGTCGTAGCGAAAAGCGTCGCTGAGCTACCGAACACCGACGCCCCCAAAATTCTTTATGAACATTCTGCCTGAAAACTTTCCACTTTCCACTTTTAACTTTTAACTATTCCCATGCTTGGCCGCGGCCTCGAATCCTTAATCCCCCAAAAGCACCAGCAACCAGATGAGCCAGTGCGTATAGCGCCGGCCTCTGCTGCCGCAACGATCCCTCAAAAACTAGATGGACCGATTTTCCATATCGAAGTTGATAAAATTAAACCAAACCCACATCAACCCCGCAAACATTTTGACGAGGCAGCATTAAACGACTTAGCGGCGTCTATTCGCGAATTCGGCATTATGCAGCCGCTCGTTGTTTCAAAAATTGAAACACCTACCGAACATGGGATTGCCGTCGAATATCAATTAATAGCCGGGGAACGGCGCTTGCTTGCCGCAAAATTGGTTGGTTTGCCGCGCGTACCGGTGGTGATTCGTTCGGTTTCCGAAGAGCGCGAAAAGTTGGAACTCGCGATCGTCGAAAATTTGCAGCGCGAAAATTTAAATGCTATTGAAACCGCGCGCGCTTATGCAAAGTTGCAAGATCACTTCGGTCTCACGCAACGAGAAGTCGCTGTGCGGCTAGGGAAAAGTAGGGAAGTTATCGGTAATACAGTGCGGCTATTGAATTTGCCGACCTCAATTCAAGAGGCGATCGCAAAGAATCAATTAAGCGAAAGCCAGGGGAGATTGCTCCTTGCAGTGGCGGATCCTCTGCAACAGCAGAGCTTGTTTAGCGATATTATGCGCAACAATATGAGCGTACGCGAGCTTCGGTCGCGCATCGAGCGCATGAATCGCGGCGGGGCATCGCCAAGCGTATCAATAGCGAGCACGGATCCAGAGCTGCAATCGGCAGAAGCAGAGTTGCAAGAAGCGTTGGGGACAAAAGTAAAATTACAAAAGCAAGGCAACGCCGGCAAAATCCTCATCGATTTTTATTCGATGGATGAATTGCGTAATTTGATCCAAAAACTGAAAGCCGAAGAACGACCGGCGATATTTCTAGACGAGTCACGCGAAGGAAAAGGAGGCGGCGAGTTTCATGTATAGGAGGATGAAACGTGCACTTGGGATGTATTTGGCGAGATCGCATGCTCATCGTTTGTATCAGTGTACTCGTTGTATGTTGCGGCGTTTTTGTATGGATGAAGCAGGGAGAGCAAAAGAAATTTAGCGGTTATGTTTTCCAATCATCGCGAGGGATGCATCGATTGCAATCACGTATTACGGCGAGTTCTCGTTGGCGTTGGTTGGCGCCGATGAGCCGTTATATCTTGAAGAATGAACACAGCATTGAAGTGCGGGAGCGGATTGATTGCTGGCATTGCCCAACTCTTCAGTTTGATGTAAGCGAAAAAGAATACAAACGATTTATTCCTGGAGCGCGCGTTACGATTACTTATCGAGAACACGACGGAGAGATTACGATTATCGATATCTCGTGTCCATATTAAAGCACGGCGAGCGCCTCACTCCTTTGGAGCTGGGGCGGTTTTTTCTTTTGGTGGAAGTCGCGGATCTTCCCAGCTTGCATATTTGCACGCAGGATATTTTGAGCAGCCCCAGAAAATTTTCCCTCGCGCGCGGCCGCGTGTAACGCGACGCTCAACAATGTCGCCATCTTTGCAGTCTGGGCATTTCATACCAATAAGTTTTGGCGGTTCCTTGGCGAGCTGTTTGGTATTTTTGCAATCGGGAAATCCTGAGCATGCCATAAAGCGTCCAAATCGGCCAAATTTAATAACCATCGGTTTACCGCATTTTTCACAGACCTCATTAGTGGGTTCGTCGGCGACTGTTTTCTGAACGGCTTCATATTTTTCCATAAGCGTTTTACTAAACGGATCATAAAAATTTTTAATAAGTTGTTGCCAGGATTCGTTGCCATTCGCGACATCGTCAAGCGCCCCTTCCATCTTCGCAGTAAATTCAATGTCGACAATTTGGGGAAAATGTTCGGTGAGGACTTTGTTCACCAATTCTCCAATTTCAGTCGGCTGGAAACGCCCAGTCTCTTTTTTAACATAATTGCGTTTTTGAATTGTGGAAAGAGTGGGCGCGTACGTCGATGGGCGGCCAATGCCAAACTGTTCGAGAGTTTTAATGAGACTTGCTTCAGAATAGCGCGCTGGTGGTTCAGTGAAGTGCTGTTCGGAATCGACCGAGGCAAGTTTCAGCGGATCAGTTTTTTTGAGTAAAGGAAGCGTAGTTTCCTCAAACGATTGTGGCCATATTTTTAAGAATCCATCGAACATCATGGTGGTGCCCGTGGCGCGAAGGCCATAGCGCGCAGCAGCAATATTAACGCTCACGCGATTAAAGACAGCTTTGGGCATTTGCGACGCCAGAAAACGTTTCCAGATCAAATCATACAATTTTTGTTCTTGCGGTCCTGTGGCACCGCCACGCTCTGGCGTCGCAGTGACGTCAGTAGGTCGAATGGCTTCATGTGCTTCTTGTGCGACACGCGATTTGGTTGTGAAAACACGTGGCGCCTCGCTCGCGTAGCGTTCGCCGAAGGTAGAGGCCAAATAGGACTTCGCGGCGCGGAGTGCTTCCTGAGATAAATTGGTCGAGTCGGTGCGCATGTACGTGATAAGCCCATGTTCATATAATCGCTGTGCAAGGAGCATTGTTTTTTGGGCAGAGTAATGGAGCCGTTTTGCGGATTCCTGCTGCAGGGTGCTGGTCGTAAACGGCGCAGGAGGATTTTTGGAGAGTACGCGTTCTTCGATGTCGGTAATGGTAAACGTTGCGGTGTTGAGTGCGTCGGTAATTTTTTTTGCTTCATCTGCAGTTGCAATGCCGAGTTTTTCTAAGGATTTTCCATCAATCGAAACAAGACTTGCATCAAATGCGTTGGCGTCGGTCGTAAGATGTGCGACGATCGTCCAATATTCATCGGGTTTGAATTTGCGAATTTCTTGCTCGCGCTCGACAATCAAGCGCACAGTGACAGACTGCACGCGACCAGCGGAAAGCCCTTTGGCGACTTTTTTCCACAAAAACGGTGAGAGTTTATAGCCGACAAGTCGATCGAGGACGCGTCGCGCTTGTTGCGCGTCGATCATGTGTTGGTCGAGTGCGCGCGGATTCCCGATGGCATCAATGATGGCTTGTTTAGTAATTTCATGAAAGACAATTCTTCTGGGCGCGGTAAGCCCAAGAATCTCGGCAAGGTGCCAGGCAATCGCTTCTCCTTCGCGGTCTTCATCAGTCGCGAGAATGACGCTCGTGCTTTTTTTCGCCGCTTCTTTAAGTTGCTTCACGACGGGACGTGCTTTGGCGGGAATCACATATTGCGGTGCGAAATTTTGCTCCACGTCAATGCCGAGCTTGCTTTTCGGGAGATCGCGAATATGGCCGTACGAAGAAAGCACAGTATATCCAGAGTCTAAAAATTTCCCAATCGTTTTTGCTTTTGTGGGGCTTTCGACGATGACGAGTTGAGAATTTTTTGCTGTCACAATGAACACAATACCATACTATGGCGTTTTTGCTGTTGTGGGTAATGTATAGGCTCCGGCTTGCTCGACGACAAAATCAGCAAGCGCAAGCTCGGTTAAAATGCGCCCAACAACGTGTGCGGGGAGCGTTGATTGCGCGATGATGTCATCAGCCGAAAGCGGCACATGCGCCTTGGCGAGTACACGATATACGCATGCGGCGTCGGGCGCAAGGGTCGTGGGGATAGTGGCGCTCGGCGCGGGGAGCGCAATATGATATTCGCGTAAAATATCTTCAGCATGTACGACAAGTATGGCACCAGATTGAATAAGCCCAAGAGAACCGACGTAATTCGGGTGCGTAATAGGACCGGGGACAACAAATACGTCGCGATTTTGTTCGAGCGCAAAGCGGCTGGTCGCGAGTGCGCCGGATTGTGCGGGTGCTTCCACGATGAGCGTGCCGCGCGAAAGCCCGGAAACAATACGGTTGCGTTCGAGGAAGTGACTGGGGAACGCGAGCGTGCCGGTTGGATATTCAGAAACAAGCGCGCCGCCTGAGGTAAGAATGCGGTTGGCGAGCGAGGTGTGTTGTCGAGGATAAACGGCGTCCAATCCGCACGCAAGGACGGCAACGGTTGGTGCGCCGCCTTCGAGCGCGCCAAGATGCGCTTCGGCATCGATCCCAAGCGCGAGGCCGCTGACAATAGGAACATGCGCCGAGGCAAGTTGGCGCGCAAATTGTCGGGCGATCGTTTTTCCAGACGGAGTTGCCCTGCGAGTTCCAACAATGGCGAGCAGGGGGTCAATGCGCGGTAGTGCGCCCTTAAGATAAAGACCAAATGGTGGTCGATGGATTTCGCGGAGGAGTGGAGGAAAGTCGAGATCTGCAGCAAGTGACAAGTGAATGCTAGCGCGTGTGAGCGCGGCCCAAAGCGCTGCGGGATCAAGAGTAGAGGTTGAAGAGAGCGATTGCCATGCATCAACCCAACTTAGAAAACGCGCGTGGAGCTTTGCAACAGCATCGTAATTTCCATCGACGGCGTGTTGGACAGCATTATATGCGGCATGTTCGGAAAGCGACATAATGATATAATAGAGATATGTTCGCAGATAAAAAAGAGCTGCGTAGTTTGTGGATCACTCTTGGCGCGATGGCGATTGCTGTTGCACTAATAATTTGGGTTGGTTATGACGTTGCGCGATTGGCAAAAACGGTACAGCAAGAACGGAGTACACAAGCGGAACGCGCCATGACCACGACGGCGCTTGCGACGCTGCGAGCAGATGCGTTTCGTGCGGGAGCCTATCGGAGCACGCTCGAAAATATGTTGCCGACGAAAGACAACCTCATTCAATTTCCGAGAGAAATGATCGCGTTAGGAAAACAAGCAAACGTTGAAGTGGCGGCGACGTTTGGGAGCGAAACTCCAAGCACCGAAAAAAACCCAGGAACAATTCGGTTTGCGATGACGGTTGATGGAGCATACGACGCGATCGACGCGTTTCTAGGATCTGTTGAGCGTAGTCGGTATATTGTGGCATGGGACACGATCGATATCGTCGAACAAAAGGGGCGTTTTCGCGCGATAATTGATGGCCGCGTATTTTCAAGATAAAGACTTATTTCCGAATAATATAAAACAATGAAAGAGCAATGGTATTACGTGATAGGAACAGCGCTCGCCACGATCGTCGGAGCGATAATCGTATGGAGCATTTGGTTTGTATACAACGCGTTTGATGTTGCGTTGAATCAAAACTTGATTACCACAGCACCGCCTGTTACATTTAATGTCGACAAACTGAGGGGACTTTTGGAAAAAAAATAATTCGCAAAGCGCGGTTAGCTCAGTGGTAGAGCGCGTCGTTGACATCGACGAGGCCAGAGGTCCGATCCCTCTACCGCGCACAAAATGACAAAAATAGGTGTTTATATTTTAAATTGCAGTAATGACAGATATTATACCGGTAGTACGAATAATTTTGATCGTAGATTGAGTGAACAT
>CAYICF010000033.1:0-6590 GCA_964361805.1 uncultured Candidatus Saccharibacteria bacterium | reverse complement strand
GTTTCTATTATTTTTCTCTTGCTTTTTGGGTGTATGAGCGTGTTCGGTTTTCTTGTGTCGGCGTGGTTCGTCTACCTTCAGTTGGTCGTGCTATCGGCAATTTGTTCGTATTGTATGATTTCTGCGGCCAGTTCCTTATTGCTGTTTGTTTTTAGTGTTTGGCTTATTATCAATTATCGTTTTACTCATTATGAATAATCCATTATTGCATTGGATATTGCGCATTGCGGTTGCCGGAGAGTTTCTTGGACACGGCGTATTTGCATTGCAAGGCAAAGAGGAGTGGGTTGGTTGGATTGTTGATCTCGCTCGCGTGGATGTTGCGCTTGCGGGGACACTGCTGTGGCTCGTTGGAATTTTCGACATTGTTATTGCATTGATTGTGCTCGTAAAGCCGATTCGCGCAGTGTTGCTTTGGGCGGCATTTTGGGGATTTTTTACTGCTTTGGTTCGACCGCTTGTTGATAAGCCGATTTGGGACTTTGTTGAGCGATGGGCGAATTGGGGCGCTCCCTTGGCGTTGCTGCTTGCGCAAGGATGGCCTCGGAATTGGCGCGAGTGGTGGTCGGAGTAATTTTTCCCACAGCTAGCTTTGTGCGTATCGTGTTATAGTTTGTATATATGGAACAAGCTAAATTTGTCGCGCTTGCTGTCGGGGTTGCATTGCTTCTTGGTCTTATGCTCGGCTATTGGTCCGGAAATCGTTTGGGGTATGAGCGTGCGAAGGCAGATATTCAAGCGGCGCGCGACGCAGTTGCGCAAAATGCCGTTGATGAAGCGGCGAAGGCTGCAAATCCTTTTACTTCCGCAAATCCGCTTGAGAATGTGAACGTCAATCCGTTCGAAAGCGCAAAAAAAGCTTTAAATCCTTTTGAATAATTATTCCATGAGCGCATCGCGACGTTTTGTGATTGCATTGTTTCTCGCGTTGGCGTCGACTGGCCTTGTTTTTGCACAAGAGAACGATATCCCCGTCAAATTACGCAAGCTTGCAGACGAGCTTGGGTGTAGCACAAAGGTGGAGTGCCGCAAGATTTTTGATGCTAATTTCGAACGTGGAATTCAGCTTGCCGAACAATATCGTGTTTATAACAGTGAACAGCAGAAGCTCGCAAAAACGTTTAAGGAGTCTGTGTTGCAAAAATTGTCTTCAGTTCCTGCCGAGGAGCTTGAGCGTGCCATTGTTGATGTTGCGCGTGGCATTCTTGAAAAAAATAGTACGCTCGCGAAGCAGCTTCGCATTAATGAGGAGCATATTCGCGCTGCAGAAGATATTGACGACATGAAGAGGCTCGCGCGTGATCTTGCAGCAGGAAAGTATCCCGGACTTGGTAACAACCCAGACGAAGCCGGCGTTATTTGTTTGCGTCCCGACTCTCCCACAGCTTGTGATGAAATCGCAGCGCAATATTTTGGTCCGGAGGGCGTTGCCGAGCTTGCGCGTGCTCGGAGCGGCGTTCAGGATGTCGTGGATGATTATCGTGGAAACATCGAAGATCTTGAATTGCAATTACCCGATGGGCGTGTACTTGCGGGACGAGATGAAATTCGTCGGCGTTGCGATCAGGCGTTTCAGGGTCGCGATATTGCAACCGCTGAACGTTGTGGGCGCTTTGCGGTTGCGCATGGATTTGTGAGCGAAGATGAGGTTCGCCGTGGATTAGAATTTTTGCGTAACGTTGAGGGTCGTGGCGTGGATTTTAGACGATGCGATCGTGATCCGGCTGGCTGCGAGCAATATCTTCCTGAGGCGCAGCGCTCCGAATTTGCTGCAATGCGGCAGCTTGAAGATATTATGCGAAAATATATTGGCTTTGATCCTCGCGAATGCAGTCGCGGCGATTCGAATCCGGATATTGGCCAGCGGTGTTTTGAGGGCTCGAAAAAAGCAATTGCTGAGATTGACTCTTTAAATCTTGCCACTCAATCTGCCGAAGTTGCGCGTATCGTCGCCGAGATTAAGGGTCATATTCGTCGAGGAGAAGAGTATGATCATGCTCGCGAAGAGGCACAGCGCGAAGTGCAACAACGAGGCGGTCCTGGAAATTGTAAGACCGAAGCAGAATGTGCGACGTATTGCGGACTTCCCGAGCATGGCCCAGAATGCATCGCTTTTGGCGCGAAAGTCGGCGTATTTCGTCCTGGCGAAACCAATGATCGCCTACAGCGATACGAAGATCGCTATCAGCGTGCAATTCGTCAGCCTATTACGAATCCAGCTACGCCAAATATTGCACCAGTGGGTCCGAGTCCGGAATGTTTCCGTGCAATTAAAGAAGGGGATTTTGTGAAAGCAAAGGAAATTTGTCGTGTTTCTTCTCCGCCGGACAATGTTCGTCTGCTTTGTCCGACGATTGCAGTACGTCCCGAAACATGCGCTGATCAACCTGGCACTATCCCAGATATGGATGAGCAGTGTCGTGTGGTTTGCCGACCTTCTCCTCAGGTCCCGCCCGTTCCTCCGGGCCCGCCACAGCGCGACATTTGTCCGTCGTTGCCAACCGTTGAGGCGTGTCCTTCGGGACAAGTGAGGCGTGTAACGTATAGCTCACCTCAATGCGGTGTCTATTATGGCTGCTTCCCCGATCCATTCGCTAAGCAATGCCCAGAAGGACAGTATTGGGTTGAGGCGTCGGAAGGCGCTGGATACTGCAAACAGAATGCACCACGATGCGACACCGCTACTTGCGAGCCGAGGACGCGTTGTTCGACGCCCGTCGATCCTGAATATAATTCGCAAGAATGTCGCGCGCTTCGGAACGATTTAGGCACGCTTCCTCCGCCAATTGGCGATAGCTGTGCAGCATATGGATATGGTTGGCACCGCATGGAGTCCGAAACTGGTCATTGTTATGGTCCTGAGATGCGTGAGTTCCGCGTGCGGAGCGGCGTTCGTTATGAATGTGGTAAGCAGCCTGCGGACATTCTTGCGCCCGGTTGCGCACCGCGCCCATCGCCAACGCAGTGTCTTCAGGGTCAATATTGGAATGGTGTCACGTGCGTTGCAACAGGAACGAGCGCGAGTTCGTGCGATATTAATTTGAAGAATCTTCTTGGTGACGGCTGTCACTACATGTACAATGACGTTTCTGGCAATCAAGTTTTTTGTAATAGTCCGATGACAATGTCCGCGAAGCGTGGCGATACCGCAACGACACCAGGTTGTCAGCCTCCTTCTGGCGGCGGCGGAGGTGGCGGCACTCCCCCCGCTGGTCAACGCGAACAAATTTGGAATGCCTTAGGTCTTCGTTCGTGGGTTCGTGCTGACGTCGATGCTGTTCGTATTGATTTATTAAAACAATCTTGTGGCGCTGTTTCTCCCGGCGCGAATATTTGGATGCCTGGTGCTGGCGATCCAACAAGCGTCGATTTCGGGCTGCCTGATCCAGCAAAGTGTTCTCTTGCTGTTGCATGTACGACCAGTCAATATTTTGATGGTACGCGATGCACGACCATTGGTGGCGGAGGAGGGGGTGGAGTTGTTCCTCCGGCATGTCCTTCTGGGCAGTCGTGGAATGGTACAGCTTGCGTTTCTGGCGGCGGAGGTGGCGGCACTCCCCCTGCTGGTCAACGCGAACAAATTTGGAATATTCTTTTGCTCCGTTCATACGTGCGCACCGACGCCGACTCGGCTCGCATCGAACAATTAAAGCAAGCATGTGCGAATACGAAGCCTACACACAATGTATGGCTGTCCGGTTCCGGAGATCCCGCAAGCACTGACTTCGGCATGCCCGATCCAGCAAAGTGCCAAGCAGCAAACGCATGTGCGTCTGGAGAATATTTTGATGGCTCACGCTGTACGACGGGAGGGGGTTGGACTACGAGTTGTCCTGCTGATGTTGCTGCGCTCTTGGGAGCAGGATGTCATCCGATGGGCGGCGGTGCGTATTTTAATGGCGAAATGACGCGATGGATTATTCCGCCGGCAACTGTTGTTACCGAATGTTCGACAAGCCATATTGCCGGCTGCACAACTGGGACTTCTGGCAATCAAGGGCAAACGTGTCCTGCGGGACAGGCATGGAATGGAACTGCGTGCGTTCCAATTTCAAATACGCCTCCGCCGAGTTCATGCCCCGCTGATGTTGCTCCGCTTTTAGGGACAGGGTGCCATACGATGGGCAATGCGTGGTTCGACGGCGGGATGACGCGCTACGTGTTTCCTAATACAACCATCGTCAAGGAATGCACCATTAATTATCTTGCTGGTTGCACGGTTGGTTCTCCGCAAACACGGACATATCGCGTCACGCCACTTGCGAACGTTTTCCACGTCTTGCTGCAACTGTTGAGATAATCACGATGCGAGGTTGACTTTTTTAATTCGCTCCGGTATACTGTATATACTTGTAAGTTTTTCTCAGTGATTTGGGAAGAGGTCGCCTTACAACGTTATTATTCACGTGTTATTTCAACTACTGTGGCAAAGCGCTTGTACGTTGGAAACCTGCCTTACAGTGCGAATGACGCTTCGTTGCAGCAAACCTTTTCGGGTGCTGGAACAGTTGCGTCAGCAACGGTCATCATTGATAAGATGACTGGTCGTTCAAAAGGCTTTGGTTTCGTTGAGATGTCCACCGATGATGAAGCTCAGAAAGCGATTGAGATGTTCAACGGTAAGGATATGGACGGTCGTAATTTGACTGTCAATGAAGCCCGCCCGATGGAGCCTCGCGCTCCTCGCGCGTAGTTTCTCCAAAAAGCCGCCTTCGGGCGGTTTTTTGATTTGTCGCGAACTTGCCAAACTTTCCCTTTTTGTATTACGTTTTCTTTATATGTGGAAATTTCCCATTGTGGTCCTTGCGCTCGCTGGCGTCGGCTATCTTATTTTAAACGGTGGGTTCCCTTCATTTGAATCTACCCCTCGCGCTCCGCAGCCTATCGTGCTTGGTTTCATTGGGCCACTTTCTGGAGACGGGGCGACGTTGGGTCAGCACGCGAAAGCTGCGGTTGAGCTTGCAACTGAAGCGGTTAATGTTTCCGGAGGAATCGGTGGTCGCCCGTTACAATTTGTATACGAGGACGGAGCATGCAATGGCGCACAAGCGATCAATGTGGCGAACACGTTGATCGCCGTCCATAAAGTTCCCGTTATTCTTGGGGGAGTGTGCTCTATTGAAACCGCTGCGATTGCGCCCCTCGCTGAACAATCGAAAACCGTCCTCCTTTCTTATTGCTCTTCGGCGCCTACTCTTTCTGATGCCGGCGATTATATTTTTCGAAATTATCCGTCGGATTTTTCCCAGGGGGCGTTTGCGGCGACCTATATTTTTGAAACGCTAAAAAAGTCAAAGATTGCGGTTTTGTACGTAAAAACAGATTGGGGTGCTGGTATTAAAAATGTGTTTGCGGACGAATGGAAGAAGCGTGGCGGCTCGGTATTGGTAGAAGAAGGCTTTGAGCAATCGAGTCGTGATCTCCGCATCAGTCTCGCAAAAATCAAAGCGAAGAAGGCGCAATTGGTGTACTTTGTTGGTTACACTGACGAATCTATCGCTGCGTTGAAACAAGCTGCCGAATTAAAGTTGGCCGCTCCATTTTTTGGAACTGATGTATGGGAAGACCCGAAAATTTTTGCTGCTGCAGGCAAGGCGGCCGAAGGGGCGATGTATCCAGTGGTTGCCTCATCAGCCAACGTTGAATTTCTCGCAAACATGAAAACGAAAACTGGTAGCGATATGGCGTCGGCGTGTTCGGTGGCCGCGTACGACGCGGTGCAATTACTCGCGCGTGTGTTTCGACAAGCGGGCTTGGATTCTGTGGCCATTAAAAATGAGTTGTACAAAACAGTGTATGTTGGTGGAGTTTCAATGCCCGAGATTCGTTTTGATGAACGCGGGGATTTATTGCATCCCTCCTACGTTGTGCGTGTTGCGAAAGACGGCAAGGCGGAAGAGAGAAAATAGAGGTATACTTAATATATGAGTTCACAATCTTCGCCACGAGACGTGTTTTCGCAGCTGTTTTCCGTCGTTGGGCTTTATATTGTTGCGATCGCGTTTGGGGTTTTGTTGTTCCAATACATCGACCTCGTTTTTCCCGACCCGCTTGATTATTATTCGTTTGGTGCAGCTGCGAGCACGATTCGTGGAGCGATGGCGGCGCTTATTATCGTATTTCCGATTTATCTCTTCCTTGGGATTTTGCTTCATCGTGAGGAGCGCGCAATGCCCGAAAAGCGAGAGGGGCGCCTGCGCAAGTGGTTAGTTTATTTTACGCTTTTTGTCGCCGCTGCAATTATTACCGGAGACTTGATCGGGGTTGTCTATTCTTTTCTTGGGGGCGATTTGACGACGCGCTTCGTGCTGAAGTCGCTATTGATGTTTGTGATGACGGGAACGATTTTTTCTTATTATCTTTCGTTGGTGCGTGTTGCGTGGGCCCCGTCTGCGCTTCGCAATTTTGCCGGCATTGTTTCCTGCGTTGTCTTCGTGAGTGTTGTTGCCGGATTTTTCACCGCTGGGTCTCCATTTCTTGCACGCAAGCTGCGTTTTGACGAGCGGCGCGTGAACGATTTGCAATCGTTGCAAAGTATGATCGTGAATTATTGGCAGCAAAAGAGTGCGTTGCCCGTATCGCTTGCCGAT
>CAYICF010000032.1:0-6615 GCA_964361805.1 uncultured Candidatus Saccharibacteria bacterium | reverse complement strand
CCATTCACAAACCCAAGCTAGATTATGTCAAGTTTCGAGGAAAAACGCAACCCAACTCTGTCGAGAGGAGGGTTGCGTTAGCGCCGAACGTCCTGGGTAAAAAATTTGCTTTTTCCGACAGACTCTGCTAGTATGAAAATAATTCGTAATTACTTATAGGTTATCGCCTCATGACACCCTCGTTTCTGCTGTACATCGCATAACAAAAAACGCCGCCCTCCGGCCGTTTTGCATTATAAAATTCTCATACGCCGAGGTGGTGGAACTGGCAGACACGTACGCTTCAGGGGCGTATGACCGTAAGGTCGTAGGAGTTCAAATCTCCTCCTCGGCACACACAATAATTCTTCAATCTTCATTATTAATTTTTAATTTGAACTATGATTCAATCTTCCACAATTAAACACGCAGTTTCTAAATTCGCACGCGTTTTACCACGCGGAGTTCGCGCATCTGCAGGAATGGCACCAAAAACAACCACGCCAACAAAGCCGGCCGAAGATGCGCTCCGCGTCGTGCCGCTTGGCGGCTTTGAAGAAGTCGGTCGCAACTGCATGTTCTTTGAATACAAGAACGAAATCGTAATCATCGACGTCGGTATTCAATTTCCCGAAGAAGAAACTCCGGGCATCGATTACATTATTCCGAACGTGAGCTACTTGGAAAAAAAGCGGGCGAACATCAAAGGCATCATCATCACGCATGGCCACTACGACCATATTGGTGCCCTTCCGTATTTACTTGGAAAACTCGGCAACCCTCCCATCTATACAACGCTCCTCACGAAAGAAATCATCGCCAAACGCCAAGAAGATTTTCCAAGCGCGCCGCGGCCAAACTTCGTCATTGTCAAAAATCACGACAAGGTGACGATGGGCAAATATTTTGCCGCAGAATTTTTCGGCGTCTCGCACACTATTCCGGACACCACCGCGGTCATTTTAAAAACGCCGACAGGAAACATCGTAAACTGCGCCGATTTTCGCATTGACTATGACGCAGATGGCGGCCCACTCTCGCTCGATGAGTTTGAACGTGTCGGTAAAATGGGCATCGACATCTTATTCCTCGACAGCACAAGCGCCGAGAGAGAAGGAAAATCGGTGTCCGAGCGCGAGGTTGAAAAAAATCTCGAACGCTTGTTTAAAGCCGCTGATGGTCGCATCATCTTGGCAACATTTTCATCAATGTTAACGCGTATTGCTGAAATATTAAAAATCGCCGAACGTCTGGGACGCGTCGTGGCGATTAACGGATATTCAATGAAATCGAACGTCCAAATTGCACAAAATCTTGGCTACATCAAAGCCGGAAAGGGACTCATTGTCCCCATCGAAGAAATCAATAAACATCCGGACCACAAAGTGCTCGTGCTTTCAACGGGCGCGCAAGGTGAAGCAAAAGCGGGACTCATGAAAATCGTCAGTGGCGAGAATCGACATTTACGCATCAAACCCGGCGATACTGTTCTATTCTCTTCTTCCGTTATTCCAGGCAACGAGCGCAGCGTGCAAAACTTAAAAGACAATCTTGCGCGTCAAGCAGCGCGCGTGATAACGACTGTCGATATTGATATCCACTCGAGCGGCCACGCACCACAAGAAGAACTAAAAGCGGTAATAAAATTAGTAAACCCGCGCTATCTCATTCCCATTCACGGCTACTTCTTTATGCGTGCGAGAAACGCAATGTTGGGCCAAGAAGTCGGCATGCCGAAAGACCATACAGTAGTACTCGATAACGGCGAGGTCGCAGAGCTAAATAAAAATGAATTAAAAATCACCGGCGAACGCGTCGATGCATATTATGTGATGGTCGATGGCTTGGGCGTCGGCGACGTCGAAGAAGTCGTGCTCCGCGATCGGAAAATCTTAGCGCAAGAAGGCATGGTCGTCATCATCATGAGCGTGGGGCATGACATTCCGCGTCTCTTAAAACACCCGGACATCATCTCGCGCGGCTTTATTTATCTTCGCGAGAACCAACAAATCATCGAAGATGTCCGCAAAAAAATCCGCGGCATCATGGACCGCCTCCCTAAAGATAAACCAGCAGACCCCGACTATATCAAATCGCTCATCCGCGACCAAGTCGGGCAATACCTGTATACCAAAACGCAACGCCGCCCGATGGTGCTGCCGGTGATTATTGAGATTTAAAAAGGTTTTAGGTGATAGGTTGTTAGGTTATAGGTAAAATATGATAAAATCATATAAAGATTTAATCGTTTGGAAACGTTCAATGCGCTCAGCTTCAACCTAAAACCTATGAAACCTATCTTGATTTCAGGAATACAACCTTCTGGCAAACTCCACCTTGGGAACTACTTGGGCGCATTGCAAAACTTCGTCAAGCTGCAAAACTCCGGCGACTACGATTGCTACTTTTTTATTGCTGATTATCATTCACTAACCGAGGAATTCGTTCCTTCAGAGAAACGCGCACAAATCCACGAACTTGCTGCCGATTTTCTCGCAATCGGCCTCGATCCAAAAAAGTCAACGATTTTCCTTCAATCCGACGTGCCTGCGACAACCGAACTCGCGTGGATTCTCGCCTGCAGCGCTCCATTCGGCGAACTCCGCCGCATGACGCAATTTAAAGACAAATCCGAAGACAACCCAAAAAACATCAACGTCGGGCTCTTTACCTATCCCATCCTTATGGCCGCCGATATTTTGCTCTACGACGCAAGCTTCGTGCCGGTAGGATTCGACCAACTACAGCATCTTGAATTAACGCGTACCCTGGCGCGCAAATTTAATAGTACATATGGCGTAACTTTTGTTGAACCAAAACCACTACTTACCGAAGCGCCGCGACTTGCGAGCCTCGATGCGCCAGAAAAAAAGATGTCGAAATCACACCCTGACGGATGTATCTTTTTAGACGACGCACCGAGCGTCATCGAACTGAAAATAAAAATCGCGGTAACCGATTCTGGAAATACAATCAAATTCGATCTTGAGAAAAAACCAGGAATCTCAAACATGCTCGGCATCATGGCCGCACTGTCGGGAAAATCGATAGCAGAGCTTGAAGAGGCGTTCCAAGGGCAAAACTACAGCGAGTTTAAACACGCGCTCGCTGATTGCGTCGCCGATCATTTCAAAAGTTTTCGCGAAAAGAAGGAGGAACTACTCAAAAAACCCACTGCGTTAAGTAAGGTACTCACTGCCGGGAAAAAGAAGGCTGAAAAAATCGCACAAGAAAAAATCGCGGTCGTCAAAGAACGCATTGGACTCACTTCCTAATCGCAAGCCAAATTTCCGCGCCATCAAAATTCGTCACTGATTCTACGTCGAATTTTTCTGCACGCTTGAATTCAACGACAGAGAGCGATGTCTGCGCTTGGAACTGAGCAAGATTTTTTTCAACAACCGCTTGAAGCTCAGGGGGAATCACAGCAAAAAGTCGCGCTCGCTCTCCTTGTTTATAATTCGCTGTTTGCCGCAACTCCTGTACAATACGCACGAATTCTCGAAGCAGCCCTTCCTCGCGAAGCTCTGGGGTAATCACGGTGTCTAACTCAACCTCATTTGCAATTTTTGCATCAAAAACAATTTCTTTCACATTCACTTCGTCTTTAAGAATTTTGAGCAATTCTTCTGTGACTTTTAACTTTACACTTTTCACTTTTAACTGCTTGAGTGGTTGGCGAACCTTAATTTTTACGCTCGCCCGCGCCGCAAGTCCAAGCGTTGCAAGCCTGCGCACCTCGTCCATCTGCGCGATAAGTTCTGCGTCAATCAATGTTTCGTCGGCAAGTGGAAAATCCGCAAGATGAACCGATTCCGCGAAACGAGCATCGTGCGTCCGAAGCTCTTGATACAACGCCTCCGCAAAAAACGGCGTGAACGGCGCAATAATTTTTGAAATGCGAAGCAATATATGACGAAGCGTCGCTGACGCCTGTTCGCGATCGGATCCTCGTCGTCCACCACTTTCTACATTCTCCTTTTTACTTTCTACTTCACGAAATCTTCCTCGCGATCTCCGAATATACCACCGCGATAAATCGTCGACAAAGCCCTCGATGCTGCGACCGGCCTCACCAACCTCATACGCATCAAGTTTTGTGGTAACGTCAGCAACAAGCGCCTCAAGCCTCGCCAAAATCCAACGGTCCAACACGTGAGATGGTTGATGCTCGATCTTCGAACCTCCAACATTCCCGTACGTCTTCAAAAATACCAACGAATTATAGATAATCGCAAAAAACCGACGCGAAGCTTTGAGTAAATCCTGTTCGTCAAATCGCTTCGGTTCGCCCGGAGGATTGATGGTATAAAAATGCCAACGTACGACATCGGCGCCATATTTGGAAAACATCGCCCACGGATCAACAACGTTTCCCTTCGATTTCGACATCTTTTGCCCATTTTTATCGAGCAATAACCCAAACGAAATCACATTGAGGTACGGAACTGTACGTCCGAGAGCAACAGCAACCGCAAGTAAGGTATAAAACCATCCGCGGGTTTGGTCCATGCCTTCGGCGATATAGTCGGCTGGATATTGCGCGCCTGAATCAACTAAATCTTTGTTTTCAAACGGATAATGCCATTGCGCATACGGCATTGCGCCCGAATCAAACCAGACATCCGCAACTTCTTTGACGCGCCGCATGCGCGATTTGCATTTCGCGCAAGTTAAATAAATTTGATCAATATACGGCCGATGCACGTCGAGCTCGCCTTGAGCGTTATAAGGATAGTTATGCTCGGATAATGGTCGACGCTTGTTCGACCAATACGCAAATTTATCGAGATCAGCGAGGCTTCCCACAACGCGTGGCGCGCTACACTTTTCGCACTCCCAAATCGGAAGAGGGGTACCCCAATAGCGCTCACGAGAGATCGCCCAATCTTTCACTTCGCGCAGCCACTCACCAAAGCGACCATCTTGAATATGAGAAGGGATCCAATTTATTTTTTTATTTTCTGCCAACAACTTTTTTCGTAGTCGACTCATCTCCACGAACCATGACAACCGCGCAAAATACAAAAGCGGCGTGCTGCACCGCCAACAAAACGGATACTCGTGCTCAAATGTGTCGGCGTGGTGTAACAAGCCACGCGCCCGCAAATCATCCAGGATATCGCGGTCCGCTTGTTTGATAAACTTTCCTTTTCCGGGAACGTCCGCAGTCACCATGCCCGCCTCATCGACAGTCATCGGGATATCCTCGACGCGCATCTTCAACATTTTGACTCCAATAGTAAAGTCGTCTTCGCCAAATGCAGGCGCAATATGCACTAATCCTGTGCCCTGTTCGGTTTCCACAAAGCTCGCCGCAACGACGACATGAAGCTGTTTTTTTGATTTTTTGTTTTTTTGATTTTTTGTATCGTAGAATGGCTCATATTGTAGCCCAACCAATTTTCTTCCGCTCATCCGCCCAACAATCTCCAGCTCAACTCCATTGACGACTGGCGGCTTATCATACGACCACAAGAGTTCGCCTCCAACTTTATATTGCGTATACGTTAATTTTGGATTCACCGCCACCGCGACGTTCGCTGGCAGCGTCCACGGCGTGGTGGTCCATACCAACAGATAGGTTTTAAGTTTTTCTGAAGTTTGATTTTTTGAATTTGTTTCGGATTTCGAATTTCGAATTTCGAATTTAACATACACCGACGGGTCTTTAGTCAATTGATACGCCCCCGGCTGTCCCAACTCATGACTCGACAGCGTCGTCTGACATCGCGGGCACCACGGCACCACCTTATACGATTTTTTTAATAATTTCTTTTTTGCAAATTGCGAAAACACCCACCACAAACTTTCGACGTAATCATTTGCGTACGTGACATACGGATTGGCAAAATCCAACCAAAAACCCACGCGCGCCGTGAGCTTCTCCCATTCATCCTTATACTTCCATACCGAGGCTTTTGCGCGTTCATTAAATTGCGCGATGCCAAATTTTTCAATTTCTTGCTTTGACTTGATACCAAGCTCTTTTTCAACTTCAAGCTCTACCGGAAGCCCGTGCGTGTCCCACCCCGCGCGTCGCGGCACGTAATAGCCACGCATCGTTTTATACCGCAACACAACATCTTTAAACGCCCGCGCTAAGACATGATGAATCGCCGGTCGCCCATTTGCCGTTGGCGGCCCTTCAAAAAATCGGAAAGGTTTGGCTTCTTTCCGCGCATCGACAGACCGCCGAAACACATCGTGGTCCGCCCAAAATTTCAACACGCGCTCTTCGATGTCAGGCAATTTGAATTCCTCACCGTCCTTGAAAAACATGATTCTATCGTATCGGAAAACAAAAAAATGCTCAAGAAGGCCGTAAAAATTTTTCAAATAAAAAACGTCCAAATGAAAAACTTGCGCGAAAGATCACTTTACACTTTCGTGCGGCCGCACGAAAGTGTAAAGTGAAAAATCCGCACGCTAGGGGGCGGGCGGATGACGAGACGTCGGATCTTCGCAAAGTTCGGACGGCATAAAGATAGTAAACGATGCATCGTGCTGCGGCAGAAGAACAATCGCCAACACTACCAGTGGACCGACAAAACCGATCAAAAGCGGCGACCACGCTGCAACAAGCGACCACAGCTGACACCGTCCTTCGTCGAGCTTGGTGTATTTCGTTTCGCG
>CAYICF010000031.1:0-6641 GCA_964361805.1 uncultured Candidatus Saccharibacteria bacterium | reverse complement strand
GTTCCGTTGATGCCGGCGGTAGTTTGACAATCGGCGTGAAGGAGCATATCGTTTTTCCAGAAATTAGCGGCGATATTTCAAAGACGAATTTTGGTCTTCAAGTGACAGTGGTGCCGAAAGTCCGTCTACGTGCCGGCGCGATTGCTTTGTATCGTGAATTAGGAATTCCACTAGTGCGTTCATAAATACTATCAACTATGGCAAAAAAATCTGTTGTCGCACGAGCACAAAAGAAACCAAAGTTTTCCACTCGCATCATTCGACGTTGTTTCCGTTGTGGCCGTCGTCGTGGATTCTTGCGTGCGTTTGGTATTTGTCGCATCTGTTTTCGAGAAATGGCCAGCCGCGGACAAATTCCTGGAGTAAAAAAAGCAAGCTGGTAGATACAATCAAATGAAAAATGAAAAAATAAAAATGAAAAACGAGAATGTAAAATTTAAAAATTCTCCCATAATCGGGCTCCAAAGTTTTTCATTCTTCACTTTTCGCTCTTAATTTATCTGCCATGTATACCAACCTTCTCACAAAAATTAAAAATGCCCAGGGAGCGAAACTTCCAGGATTAAAGGTGGAGTTTTCTGGCATGGATATGGCCATTCTTGAAATTCTTGTTGCTCGAGGCTATCTTCAATCCGCTGAGAAGAAGGGTCGTAATCCAAAGCGTGTTATTGATATTCAATTAAAATACGTTGATGGCCGAGGCGTGATTTCTGGCGTTCGTTTTGTGAGCGTTCCATCGCGTCGTATTGCGCGCGGCTATCGCGAGCTGCATCCGACGCTCCAGGGATACGGTACCGCGCTTGTTTCAACGTCACAGGGAATTATGACCGTCGAAGAAGCAAAAAAACAAAAACTTGGTGGCATGATATTATTTGAGATCTGGTAACAATACAGTCATATGTCAAAAATCGGAAAACAACCTATTGCGTTACCTGAAGGAGTCGTTGCAACTATGAGTCCAACTTCGGTTGAAATCAAGGGCAAGCTCGGCGTTCTTGTTGTTGCTATTTTGCCGTTTATTACCGTGACGCTTCAAGATAAACAGCTTGTTTGTGCGCGCACCGAAGAGGGAATTCAACCTTCTGCAAATTGGGGTACGATGCGTGCGCTTCTTGCGAATGCCGTGCGTGGAGTTTCGGAGGGGTATGCTGAAACGTTGCAAATCGAGGGAATCGGCTTTCGCGCATCATTAGAGGGCAAAGTGCTTGTCTTAAGTGTTGGCTTTACTCATCCTGTGCGCTTTACGCCGCCTGCTGGCGTTGCGATTGCGTTGGAGAAAAATCTTATCAAGCTTTCTGGAATTGATAAGGCTGCCGTTGGCCAGGCCGCTGCGCAAATTCGTGCGATTCGTAAGCCTGAGCCGTATCAAGGCAAGGGCATTCGTTATCAAGGCGAAGTAATTCGTCGTAAGGAAGGCAAAAAGGTTGCCGGAGCGGGAACGGTGGCATAGTGGCTACACTATATTATGGAACGTATTCAACGAAAAAATTTAAATAAGATATTGCGTAAGCGTCGGACTCGCGCTTCGCTTTTTGGTACTGCGGAGCGACCAAGGCTTTCTATTTTTCGAAGTATTCATTATATCAGCGGTCAATTAATCGACGACGCGAATCATCGAACGGTTGTTTCGGCATCGAGTCGTGCATTACATAAAACAAAAATGACGAAAACTGTTGCCGCGCAAGAGACCGGAAAGGCGCTCGGTGCGTCTGCAAAGAAAGCTGGCATCGCGCGTGCGCTTTTTGATCGAGGCGCGTATCGTTACCATGGACGCGTGAAGGCATTTGCGGATGGTTGTAGAGAGGCTGGCCTTGCTATATAATAGAAAAATTATGAAATTCGTCCATTTTCGTAATTTTTAACTTTTTACAGCATCAATTTTATGGAGCCAATAAATAAATCCAACATCACTAACGTCAATCGCGGCAATGATCGTGGCGGCCGAGGAGGCGACCGTCCGCGTCGATTTGCCGAGCGCGCTCCTCAAGAATTTCAAGAAAAAACACTTGATATTCGTCGTGTTACTCGCGTGGTTGCGGGCGGTAAGCGTTTTCGTTTCCGTGTGACGATGGTTATTGGCGACGGCAAGGGCAGGGTGAGTGTTGGCATTGCTAAGGGAGCTGACGTTGCTGCCGCAGTTGCAAAGGCGCGCATGGTTGCTGGCAAGCACGTGATTACGATCCCGCTTCGTGGACGCACTATTCCACACGAAGTCGAAGCAAAGTTTAGCGCTGCGCGTATTCGTTTGAAGCCAGCGGTTGCTGGTCATGGCATTCGCGCCGGTGGTGCTGCGCGCGTGGTGCTTTCATTTGCTGGTATTAAAGATGTGACCGCAAAAGCCCTTGGTCGCACTCCGAACAAATTGACGAACGCACTTGCTACTCTTGAGGCGTTAAAGCAATTGAAATCGAGTAAAATTCCGATCGCTCACAAGCCAGTAACCAATAACCAGTAACCAGCGTTATGCAATTACATCAGCTACAATCTACGCATAAACGAAAATATCCCGCTCCACCTGTTGGTCGTGGCGGTAAACGAGGTAATACTTCTGGTCGTGGACAAAAAGGGCAGAAGTCTCGTTCCGGACATCGTATCCGTCCTGCGGAACGCGATTTTATTCTTCGTTTGCCAAAATTGCGTGGATATAACAATAAACCTCAGCGCGAGCCGGCCACGATTGTACGACTTTCGGATTTGGCGAAGCTCACATCGATCACCGTGAATCGTGATGCGCTCGTTGCTGCGAAATTACTTCGTTCGGCAGGAGACCGCGTGAAGATTTTGGGTGGAGGCGAAGCTTCTCGCGCAATTACCATACAAGGCATTCCGCTCAGTGCTTCCGTCAAGGCTGCTATTGAAAAAGCCGGGGGGAAGATTATTGCGTAATATGTTTCGTAAACTTCTTGCTGCATTCACTATTCCCGATCTGCGCAACAAGATTTTAATCGTCGCGTTTTTTTTGGTCGTTTTTCGCTTGATGGCCACGATTCCGATTCCTGGTATTGATCTTGCGCGACTACAGCAATTTTTTGCCTCGAACCAATTACTTGGTTTTTTGAACGTATTTGCTGGCGGTACGCTGTCTAACTTATCTATTATGATGCTTGGTGTTGGACCGTATATTACGGCGACAATTATCATGCAGCTTTTGACGATGTTGTTTCCCAATTTGAAGCAGCTGTACTACGAAGAAGGCGCAGTGGGTCGCGCGAAGTTTAACCGTATTTCTCGCTATTTGACGGTTCCACTAGCGGCACTGCAGTCTTATGGATTTTTGAACCTACTGCGTAGCCAGTCAGTCATCGGCGCGCTTCCGACTCCCGACATCGTGCGTAATATTGTTGTGATTGTGGCAGGATCGGTGATCCTCATGTGGATCGGTGAGTTGATTACCGAACAAAAGATTGGGAATGGCACGTCGCTTATTATTTTTGCTGGTATTGTGAGTTCTTTGCCGCAAATTATACAACAGGCCTTTGTGTCGTATGATGCGTCGATGATCCCAACCTATGTCGCATTCTTGGTTTTGAGCGTCGTGATTATTGCTGGTGTTGTATTTGTGAATCAAGGCGAACGCAAAATTCCTGTTGCGTATTCAAAGCGTGTTCGTGGCAATAAGGTGTATGGCGGCGCTATGACGTATTTACCGCTTCGCGTGAATCAAGCGGGCGTTATTCCTATTATCTTTGCTATTTCTATCTTACTTTTTCCTCAATTTGTTGCCCAGATTATTTCTATCTTTTCCCCCGATTTTTCTGTGAAATTGAATAATTGGATCGCGCAGATTTTCAACAGCAATCTTATCTACGGCACATTGTATTTTGTGCTTGTTGTGGCGTTCACGTATTTTTATACCGCTATCACATTTGATCCCAAAGAGATCTCAAAAAATCTCCAGCGTAGTGGCGGTTTCGTTCCCGGTATTCGACCAGGGGAAGCGACTTCGACGTTTCTTTCTTCGCTCACTACGCGTATTACCTTATTCGGTGCTTTGTTTTTAGGGCTTGTCGCGGTGCTTCCGACGATCACTCAGGCATTCACTGGCATTGCAACGCTTACTATTGGTGGCACGGCGCTTTTGATTGTGGTTTCAGTTGCGCTTGAGACGATGAATCAGCTGAATGCGCAGTTGATTATGCGGGAGTACGAAGGCTTCGAGTAATCTCTCTCGAATATGGAGAGCGACTACTCTCGCTATCGCGAAATTCCTCAAGACATTATTTCGTCCATGATTTCTGCTTCTCCTTGGTCCGGCTCGTTTGCGCCAGCGCGCAAACGGCCTCAAAGTCTCGGCGATTCGCTTCGTCCTGCATTACCGGGACGAAGACCGTGCCGAATCGCCTCCGACAAACCAATTCGAAACAGAATCACGGACTCATTTTTCTATTTCCTTATCTTTTCAGTCCCGCTGCGAGCGATTGCCCTCCATATTCATTCGTTTTCTTGTTTTGAAAAATGTAGATTTAGTTTTATACTTCTTGTATGCAAAAAGTGATTATCGTGTATGGCCCGCCGGGGTCAGGGAAGGGAACACAAGCAAATCTTTTGGCTCAAAAGTTTGGCATGGTGCATCTTGATACTGGTAAATTTATCGAAGCGACGGTACATGACTCCGTCAATCATAGTGATCCTGAAATCGCGCAGCGCCGCGAAGAATTTGACACCGGCAAGCTCGTTGATCCGAGTTGGGTATACCACCAAGTGGTGAAGAAAAACGTTGCTCGTATTCATGGCATTGGCATGGGTATTGTGTTTAGTGGTTCGCCGCGCACTGAGCTCGAAGCGTTTACCGCAGAAGGGAAGCGTGGGCTTGTTGATTTTCTTGAAGATTTATATGGCAAATTGAATATCATGGTCGTCGCGCTCGATGTTCGGCCCGAGGTTGTGATTGATCGGAATAGTCATCGGTTGATTTGTTCGATTTGTGGCATTCCAGTGATGCACGTTGAAGGTGCGATCGTTGCTATCTGCCCGATTTGTGGCGGGCCTCTGAAAAAACGCACGCTCGATACCGTCGAAACAATGAAGGTGCGGCTTGCAGAGTATCGCAATCGTACCGCGCCGATTTTAGAAGGGTTGCGGGCGCGTGGCTACGAGATCCATGAGGTGGGTGGCGAACCCTTGCCATATTTGGTGTTTGCAGATATTCTGAAATCGTTCGGGATGTAATTAATGAAGGGCTTTTTGAAAGGGTCGAGCGATGTTTTGGGAAAAGTTTTTTGAGAGTTTTTGGTTTGTTTTCGCTGTGTTTTGGTTCTTGTGCGCGGCAGTTGGTATTTATGTCGCCATCAGAGAGATCAATCGACGACGTAAGTTTTTGCTTGAGTTCGATGGCGTTGTCCGTGCTCGGCTTGCGGCACGAGGATTTGTCTTGTGCAATGGTCGTTGCGACGAACACGAGACGGGCTGGTGTATTCGCGTTGCCTATGACGCTTCTGGTGCTGTTAGCGGTTCCGTTCAAGATGTCGTCAGGATTCTCGTTGGTATTTCTGCCAGCTACGTCGACCCAGTTTCCATAGAGCTTTGTCAGCGAATTCCAGAAAACGACGACGTGCTTTGTCACATGCTGATCAAGTACAAGGTTCGATAGGTGTTTGTTTTCTGATTTTTTGAAGGAGATTTTTCATGGATTGGGAGCTTGCGTTCTGGTGCGCGACGGGCATTGCCGTAATCGTTTTCGCTTGGCAGATCTGGTGTGCGGAAAAAAGACGTAGAAAATTGTCTGACTTCAAAAGCCGCGTTGTTGACGGGCTTCGTGCCGAAGGTTTTCGAACGGATTTTCTTTGCACGTGCAGAGAGCACGTTTTGGCTCATTGGTGCATCCTTGTATCTTCGGATCACGATTTGATTCCTGATGCTACTGTTCAGCTGCTTGGAAAAATTGTTCTTGCTGCCGCTGACCCGGCTGATCGTCAATGGGGAAGCGTTTGGCACGAGTGGCGTCCATTGAGCAAGAGTTCGCGTTACCATGTTCTCCTTCAATCCAACGATTGATCGTTATCCGCTCTCTTGGTTTTCGAGAGGCGGATTTTTTTATGTGAGAATCACCGGCCCGTTTTTGGTGATGGCAATCGTGTGTTCGAAGTGTGCGGAGAGAGCGCCGTCGGCCATGGCGTAGCAGTCGTCGGGAAGTTGGATGATGGCGCCGGATTTTCCCGCGCCGACCATCGGCTCAATGGCAATCGTCATGCCTGGCACGAGCTCCATGCCGCTGCCACGTACGCCGTGGTTCCACACGTGCGGCTCTTCGTGAATTTCGCGTCCAATGCCATGACCGGTGAGTCCTTCGGCAATGCTGAATCCGCGACTTGTGACGTATTCGGAAATCGCGTGACCAATATCTCCTAAATGATTGCCGGGTTTTGCTTGCTTGATACCAATCAGCAACGCTTTTTTTGTTGTTTCGATTAATTTGCGCGCCTCTGCGTCAACGGCGCCAACTCCAACCGTCACTGCGGCATCCACATTCCAACCGCGTAGGCGTGCGCCAAAATCGAGCTTTACCACATCGCCGGATTTGATTTTGTATTTGCTTGGCACGCCGTGCACAATCACGTCATTCACCGATGCGCAGATGGTGGCGGGATATGGTTTTTTTGCGCCGTGGGGTTGATAGTGTAAAAATGCTGGTTCGGCGCCGA
>CAYICF010000030.1:0-6728 GCA_964361805.1 uncultured Candidatus Saccharibacteria bacterium | reverse complement strand
CTCGCTCGCCCAGCACCACTTTTGTTTGCAAAAGTGGTGCTGGGCACCGTGCCCGCTCAGGCTCGAGTCCCGCTGTGAACATTCCGATGCGCCCGCTTCCGATAACAACAAGAAAAGGCTTCTATGATAACAACTTTAGATCTACGCTTCCCGAACGTCGTAGCGACCGTCATCTAAGCGCTTAAAGTAGTCTTTCTTTTGCAAATTTAAAAGCAATGTATTTTCTTTGAATATTCGCTTTTCGAGCACCAACTGTACGACTTCACGTGCATGCATGGCCCCACGCTCTTTAAACATCGCGCTCATCACCTCGCGCGCTGTTCCCTCCACCAACCCAAATTCACGAAGCCCATATGTCCCGCGGCCCACTAACACAAAACGATTATCCTTAATCAACTCGTTGTGCACAGTTTGAAAATTTGTCTTTTTGCGCGTACGCACTCCATTAATGTGGTTAGCGATTTCTGTAAAATGCAGCGGGGCTTTCGCGCGTTTTAACACGAGATATGCCCAGTCGCGCGCAGTTTTTGGATTCACTTCTGCCCATGCGGTTAAACCCATCTCACCGTATGCATTACTCGCAAATTTTTTGGAAATTGTCATCAAATTTGCAGCCCGCAATTCGGTGCACTTACACAATGTTGTAGCCTCGGTAAACAGTTCATTAAATTTATTTTCTCCTAACACCGCTTCTTTTTTTCCAGCAAGCGATTTTACAAATGTGTCGATAAAATGCACTGCATCTCCCCGCTCTTTTACCCCCAAATACCAAAATGCATGACAGTGCTTATCAGGACGATCCAGTGTCGCGGCATCGCTTGCTTCAAGCAAAAAACTCAATCGATGATTGATTGTTTTTGCGTCACCATGATCGTCGGTCAATGCGCGCAAATCAACAAGTAAATTGTCGTTTGTGCGTACGCCGCCGACAGCATCAAGGTGCGCTCGCACAAGCTGCGCAAATTCACCGAGTCCGTTTTTTGCTCGATTTGCTCGAAGTTCTACGGCGGCTAAATTTTGAATTTGACGCACGCGTTCGCGCGTCACGTTTAATTGACTCCCCAATGCTGCAAGCGTCAATTCTTTCCCGTTGACGAGGCCATAACGACCCTCAATAACGTTTGCTTGCCGCTTTGGAAGCGGTTTCAAGAGACTGTCGACTAATTGTTGGATTTTCATCTTCATATGATGAATTTCCATCAATTTAAGCACTTTTCTTCCATAACGTCAAGAGCGGGCTTGCGACGCAAATCGATGAGTACGTTCCAATCACCGTTCCCAGCAAAATCACGAGCACAAAGTACGACAAGGACCCTGCACCAAGTAGATACAATGCCACGAGCACAATCACAAGCGTGAGCGATGTATTAATCGATCGGGCCATGGTTTCGTTAATGCTCTTGCCGACGAGCGTATTAAAATCAAATTTACGATCGCGCGTCAGGCGCAAATTCTCCCGAATACGGTCGAATACCACAATCGTGTCATGTACCGAAAAGCCCATGACCACCAAAATTGCGACGACAAAGTTTGTATCTACCTCGGCATTACGGAGATAGCCGAGAAGCGCAAAAAATCCTGTTGGAATTAACGCGTCGTGAAACAACGTCAGTAATGTGATGACGCCGTATTTCCAGGAGCTTACCGGGAACGATACTTCGCGAAACGCAAAGGCGACATAGAGCGAAATTCCCAGCAATACGAACACGAATGCCCACAATGCCCGTTCTCGAATCTCGTTGCCAATCGTTGGCCCGAGTGTTTCAAAGCGCAATTCTTTTGCGTTGCTGTATTTCTTTTGTACCGATGCGAAATACGCTTGATGCTCCACCTCAGTAATCGTTCCGAAGCGTAATAATAAGCTTTGCGATGCGCTCTCAGGCACAATCACGACATCTTCGATGTTCAAATCATTTTTAAACGTTTCACGCACATCATCGATGCTCACTGCTTCGTCTTCAATCTGTATCTGCCACAACGTTCCTCCGGCGAAATCAATCCCCTCTTTTAATCCAAATTTGGCGATACCCGCCACTGCGAGCGCGATGAAAAACGCGGAGAGTCCGAGGAACCAGAATTTATGACGAATGATGAACATATAATAAGTAGAAAGTTAAAAGTAAAACGTAGAAAGGAAAAACAAAATCATTTTTTTGTTGAAGTAAAAATTGCCAACATCGTTCGGGTGATGGTGATGGCGGAGAACATACTCATTAATACGCCAATAAATAACGTCAATGCAAATCCGCGCACGAAACCTGTGGTTGCGTAATACAAGATGATTGCGGTGAGCATTGTGCTAATATTTGAATCGCGGATTGATGGCCACGCACGAGCAAATCCTTCGGTGATCGCGCCGAGCCTTGAGACGCCTTTTTTTATTTCCTCTTTTGTACGTTCGAATACGAGGATATTTGCATCGACAGCCATGCCAATCGAGAGAATAAATCCGGCGATTCCTGCAAGCGTCATGGTCACGCCAAACAATTTAAATACCGCCGTAGTGAGTACAATATATATCACCAACGCAAGCGATGCCGTGAGTCCTAGTCCCATATAATAGAGCAACATAAACACGATGACTGCCACGGTTCCGACTGCCCCAGCCCACAATGTACGATTTAATGATCCCGACCCAAGCGACGCACCAATTGTTGCTTGATTGACTAATACAATAGGTGCCGGTAATGCACCTGCATTAAACCGCTCCACAAGCTGTCGCGCAGCAGCCACAGTAAACTGCCCGGTGATTTGTGCTTGACCACCGCTGATTTTTTCTTGTACTACCGGCATCTCGATCAAATTTCCATCAAGAAAAATCGCGATTGGTTTTCTTACGTTCTTTTCGGTCAATGTTTCAAATAATTTCGCGCCTTCTTCATTAAAACTAATTGAAACCTCGGGTTTCCCGACAATACGATCGAAGTTCAACTGCGCGGCTTTTACAAAACGACCAGTTAAACTCGTTGGCTTGAATACGGTTGTATCTTTACCTTCCTTGTCTTTCCCTGCTTCCACTTCCGCAAACATAAGCTGTGGCGTCTCGCCGATTTGCTTAATCGCCTCTTTCACGTCTTTAATGCCCGCGAGTTCGACAATCAGCCGATGCGCATCACCACTTTTCGCAATCGATACTTGCGGCTCTGCAACGCCAAAAAGATTGACACGTTTTTCGATTACGTCACGCAAACCGTTTGCAACAGACTCCCGATCGCCACTTCCCACGTCCTTCATGTCTATCTCATATACCAATCGTGTACCACCCACAAGATCGAGACCCAATCGCCACGGCCGCAACTTCTCGCCATAATATTTCGGATACACAAACACTCCAGCAACCGCGCCGACGACTAAGATGATGATAAAAAATAGAATGAGTTTCCCCTGTGACGCCATAAAATATACACCAATTATGATTGAAGCGAAGCCGAAAATCAAGCCCGTGTATATCTCGAGTGTTGATGATTAAAAAATTCCACGAAATTCTTTCTTCATGGATTCCAGAATGTATCTGAGGTTACGCACTCTCGCACAATGAGACTCGAGGGGTGTTTTAGTTGCGGCATGAGAAATACTATCTGCCTTAAAGTCAAAAGCCACCGGTGACCGCGGTGGCGTTTGACTTGGGTACATACCGTTTTCCGGTATGAGAAATAATATTTTATCTGGCTCTTGCTTATACAACCCACTTGACATTGGGTTGGTTTCACGGTAGACATACGACGCTTGTGCGAAAGCGACAGTCGGCCGCTCTCGCTACACAAAATTTCCAGCGTGAATTTTGTTGAACTTTCGCCCTCGCTCGTCCGGTCATTCGACCGGACACCGTGCCCGCTCGGGCTCGAGTCCCGCTGTGAGCGGCCACCTGCCGCCTTCGCAAAAATAAACTTTCTTCTACCGCGAAACTTTTGGGTAGATTACGGGCGCTTGATGCGCTCGTAGGCCACAATCGCTTTTTTTAAATAGAGCAATGTATAGTAGCCAACGATCAGCATCGTAAGAATTTCGATTTTTACCGCGAACTTACTGTTCCATAACACAGTGAATGCAAAAACGATGAAATTCCACAACCCGCCCTCGAGTGCGCCAGTTGCGCTTTGGAACACCCGCACCACAAATACGCTGCTTGCGAAGAGATGCAACGCGAGGATCACAAAGAGAATCTGAAAAATAATCACCGGAACAACCCGGCGAAACAGCCAGATGCCATAAATGCGCAACATAATTTTTCTTTGAAGATCCATGGTTATTTTTCGAGTTGCGACTTTATGTCAGAGCCCATTGTTTTTTTAAATAATCGCTTAGCGCGAAAAAGACGCATTTTAAGTGTCGTTGTTGAAATTTTTTCTGCTTTCGCGATATCTTTGTACGATTTGTCTTCAAGGTAATACATGCGCAACAACCGCCCTAAATGTTCGGGCATCTTTGCAATCGTTGCCGCAACGACATCTTTATGGTCCATGAGCGAAGCGAAATCCATAACTTCACCCGTGATCGCCTCCTCGTCATATAATACTGGATCAAGATACGATACGTTTCCGGTGTTCTTTTTTAACTTTTGATAGTGTGTAAAAGAAGTATTGATAACAATTTTGTATGCCCAACTTTTAAACGATGCGCCGGGCTCTTTTTTAAATTTTGCTCCGTTCAAGTAAATTTTTGTAAATGCTTCTTGCAGAATGTCTTCGGACTCTTCGCGACTCCGCGTAATCGAAACTGCCGCGCGCATAAACGCCTCTTGGTAACGCGCGATGAGGTGCCCAAAATACGACGGATCTTCGATTGATAGCTTCAGGAGCTCGTCGTCAGCAAGCTCAGTCACAGGCTTTTGCGGCTCGATATTCTTTTTGTTTTTCTTGCTCATAATTTCCTTATCGTATTATCTTACGATCGTAGGATAGTACAATAACTTCTTTTGTTTATTCCGTATAATCGCTGATCGGTTTTGTTTTACTATTATAGCCCAAAACATGATTTTGCGCAAATCCGACTTGCCTCATTTGCCAATTTTGTAGTATCGTAAGATAGAATTTTATACATCGTAGCCCCCATAGCTCAATGGTAGAGCAGCTGCCTTTTAAGCAGTTGACAATGGTTCGATTCCATTTGGGGGCACCGTAGCACAGCGGAGGCGTCCCCAAATGGAATCGAACGGGAGGGGCGATGGGGAACGGGAGTTCCCCAATGCGGAAGTCTTGAAACCGCTGGGTTTCAAAGAGCCCCGCGTTGCGGGGCGAGTTCGATAGCGAAGCGTCCATTTGGGGGCATTAAATATAGCAAAACTTTGCCCTCGACAAATTACGCTTACTACGCTACGCTTTGATTGTTCTTTGTTGTTAGTCGCGCTGCCTATCCAATATCTGTTTGGAGTTGTTCACATGACTGGAGTTCTTATTAGTGCCAGCGCGGGGCTTCTCTTCCTGGTGGTCTTGCTTTATTATGGCTGGAGAAATAACATCTTGGGGGCTCCCGTAAAAAAGTCAAAAGCGTCCCTCGCTCATTCTCCAGATGAACCCGATGAACGTTTCGATGCCGATGACGACGAAGAGGGCACCGTCTATCTCAGCGTTGACCGATTCTTTGGAGGATACATTGAAGACCACGAAGGAATTACCCGCCTTCTTCACGCAAAACGTATTTGGGGATCCGAAAACCCCGCCAAGCGGATTATTGCGATGTCGGTTGTCGCCCAAGCCTATAGTTGGCGCGCGATCAACGTCGGCCTCCTTATCCATTACGAGAAACTCGTCGTTATCCCCTAGGCCTTACGCTGTGGGGGATTTTTTATAATTCTTTTTTCAACTCCTCCAACAACTTTTTTGCCGCGACGCTCAACTTCTTTGGTGTTTTGACGTCGAGTTCGACATACAGATTCCCTTTGCTATATGAGCCAAACTTGGGCATGCCTTCGCTTGCAACTTTAATCAAATTTTTGACGCTTGTCCCTTCAGGAACCGTGAGCGTTATTTTCTTGCCACTGATGGTTGTTATTTCGAGGGGACGCTCAAGTAACAAGTCAAGCAACGATACTTCGTGGTGCATGACTAAATCATCGTCCCGACGTTCGAAAATTTTGTTCGGCCTTACCTTGACGCGAATATATAAGTCCCCCGCTGTGGCGCCGCGATCCCCGGCTTCACCGGCGCCTGCAACTTTAATAATCTGACCGTCGTGAATGCCGGACGCGAATATAACGTCTACAGCACGATCACCGGAAACACGACCGGTCCCGCTACATGCGAGACATTGTTTTTTTGGAATTTTCCCTACGCCCACACACTTTGCACATGGTCGTACTTTTGAAAAATTGCCGAAAAATGTACTACGCGATTCGCGCACCTCACCTCGACCATCGCATGCTTCGCACTGCGCAAACCCAGCGTCGGCAAAATGTCCTACGCCGCCGCAGTGGGTACATGCGACTGCAGTTTTGAATTTTACCGATGCCTTTTTGCCGGCATATACTTCTTCGAGGGTCAACTCGTGGACCAACTCAAGATCACCTCCGCGCTGATAGGTGCGCCGGCGCTTCACGCCCAACCCTTCAAACATCGCATCGAACATCTCGCCAAGATTGCTGGCGTCGCCCATGCTCCCCATATCGAATCCAAATCCAAAATCTACGCCATCGCCAAAACCAAAACCCGCAAATGGGTTTCCACCGCCTGACGCCCCTTGCGCCTGTTCAAAATTTGATCCGAAACGATCGTACTGGCTTCGCTTTTCTT
>CAYICF010000029.1:0-6748 GCA_964361805.1 uncultured Candidatus Saccharibacteria bacterium | reverse complement strand
TGTTGCGCAGTTGGATATGGACGCGCTTCTTGAGGCAGTCGAGGGCGAACGAGAATATATCCCGCTCGTAAAATATCCATCGGTGGTGCGCGATATTTCGATGGTGGTTGGCAGCGCGACGCCAATTGGAGATATTCTTGCGGCGATGCAGGCCGTCGATCGAGCGCTGATCACAGACGTTGACTTAATTGATTATTTTGAAGATGAGAAAAAAATTGGCAAGGCGAAAAAGAGCATAACATTTCGTATGATATTCCAATCACGGGAGCGCACCTTGACCGACGACGAAGTGGGAGCGATGATGAAAGAAATAACGAATGTTTTGCAGCAAGAATTTGCTGCGACAATTCGTTAGAGTTTGTCAGGGCCTGAATGAGGAGAAGAGCCATGAAGTATGTGGCTATGGTTGCCGCAGTGTTGCTCTGTGGTGGTCCACAGGAATTTCAGTTGTCTCCTGCGGGCCGAGCCATTCGACTTGGTGCGGGTGGGCTTTGGCTTGAATGCGGGATTGTGAACGAGGAGTATGTGGAATTCTTGCTTGCTGCGAATCGTCGTAACGTCATGGTCGAAGTCGTAAATGGATTGGAGCCCGAAGAAATCAGGGTGTGGGTTCCGCGCGAGCAGGGTTGGCGTCCGAAGATGCTCGTACACCTTTTCCCGAAGATGACGCTCCGCGTGCATTGCGAGGAAGAGGCAAGGGCATTGCAAGCCGCGATCGACGGCCTGCAGTGGGAAAGCGATGAATGGGTGCGCGAATATCCGCGATGTGGCGATCGCGCGGCGGTTACATCCGAAGCGTACGGGGAGGATGAATTCTGGATTTCCAATTCGCAGAGTGTCATCATGTACAATAGCGCGACGGACGAGTTGTACATCGACGCGTTTGTCGAATCAGGAAAGCCGGAGTCTCCGACGCCCGCACAGCAGTTGGGGAGCGAGCCTGTGGCAGCGCGACAGCCGATCGTCGTGCGCTATGGCGGAGTCGAGGTTCGTGCGCGCGAGGGGAGTGAAAGCGAAGATGTGACGGTGCGTTGCGCGCCGGTTATGACGGGGACGAATCAGAACCAACGGCGTGCGCGCCGTGTTGTGATCCTTCTCCATTGCGCGTCTGAAGTCGGGCGCTGGGAAATGGCGCTCGAGAACTTGCGAAACGGCGGTGGGCGCGAGGATGAATTCCGCTCGAACATCCGCACGCTGAACATGCGGATGCTCATTGGCTGGTGCGAGCCTGGACAAGCAAAGTAACGCTAAACGCGAGGGTCGGTACGAGTTACGTACGACCCTCTTTTTATATTGATTTCGAGCTCGAAATTTGATATAGTAGAAGGTATAATATGCCGCCAAAAAAACAAGAAAAACAGCAAGGAAAACAGTCGTCGTATTCAGCGAAAGACATTTTTGTATTGGAAGGATTAGAACCAGTCCGGAAGCGTCCGGGTATGTATATCGGAGGCACAAGTCTTGATGGACTCCATCATTTAATCTGGGAAGTCGTCGACAACTCGATCGACGAAGCAATGGCTGGCTACGCAAAAACAATTCGCGTCGAATTGTTGCCGGAGAATATAATTGCGGTTACAGATGATGGCCGCGGTATTCCCGTCGAAATGCATGCGCAGACAAAAGTTTCGGCATTGGAAACTGTGATGACGAAATTGCATGCTGGCGGTAAATTTGGCGGTGAGTCATATAAGGTGTCCGGCGGGCTGCACGGCGTAGGAGTATCAGTAGTCAATGCATTGTCGACGAGTCTCCGCATTGAGGTATGCCGTGATGGAGGATTGTACATGCAAGAGTATAAGCGTGGCATCCCCGAAGAAAAAGTGAAAAAAATAGGGAAGTCCGAAACAACTGGGACCAAGGTGACATTCACCCCAGATCCAACAATTTTCCCGGTTATTGAGTTTGATCGGAAGCGAGTGATCGACCACTTGCGTCAGCAGTCATATTTAACAAAAGGAATTAAAATAGAAATCACAGATTCGCGCGATGTCGCAAAGTCGTTTTATCACGCATTTTATTTTGACGGCGGACTTTTATCGTTTGTGAATTATCTCGCCGGTACCGATCATCAACTGCAAGATGCGCCGTTTTATATCCACAAGGACGTCGAAAAAATTGAGGTCGAGGTTGCCTGTGTGTACACCGAAGATCTCGAGGCAAAAGAATTAAGTTTTGCAAACCACATTTATACGCTTGATGGCGGTATGCATGTGACTGGATTTCGTTCGGCATTAACGCGTGTGTTAAATGACTACGCGCGAGTTAATAATTACGTAAAAAAAGAAGACGATAACTTAACCGGCGACGATGTGCGGGAAGGTTTAGTCGCAGTCATTTCAATTAAAATGCCGGAGCCGCAATTTGAAGGACAAACCAAGGGACGACTCGGAAACCCCGAGGCGCGCACCGCGGTTGAGGCGGTGGTTGGCGAAGCACTCAAAGAATTTTTAGAGAAAAATAGCGGCGATGCGCGCAAGATGATAGAGAAGTGTCTCTTAGCCGCGAAAGCGCGTAAGGCAGCGAAAGCAGCAAAGGAAACCGTGCTCCGCAAGGGCGCACTCGAAGGGTTGACGCTCCCGGGTAAATTAGCTGATTGCTCGAGTCGAAATCCGGCAGATTCCGAATTGTTTGTTGTGGAAGGCGACAGCGCCGGAGGCTGTTTTTCTGGAGATACTTTAGTGGCGTTAGTTGACGGTCGCAGCCTTTCTTTTGTCGAACTTATCGAGGAAGAAAAAAAAGGAATAAAAAATTATTGCTACACCATCAAGAATGATGGCGCTATTGGTATTGAGGAAATACGAAATCCTCGTCGTACAAAAAAGAACGTGAACGTAATCAAAATTGTCTTGGACAACGAGGAAATAATTGTATGTACACCAGATCATCGTTTTATGTTAAGCGATGATGGTTTTCGCGAAGCAAAAAATCTTAATACATACGACTCGTTGATGCCATTATATAGAAAATATTCAGTAATCGGAGGGCGTATAATTATCGATGGATATGAAATGGTCTACGATCCACGCTCAAGACAGCATGTGTTTACTCATTGTCTTGCAGATCAATACAATATCGAACAAGGAAAATATGCCCTCGCCGCAGGATCGCATCGTCATCATGTTGATTTTAATAAAAAAAACAACAATCCGGAAAATATCAACCGAATTTCAAAAGAAGAGCATTTGCAAATACATCGCGTAATGGCGGAGAAAACATTGCGGCGTCCAGAGGTGCTTGAAAAATTGCGCATACTACATGGAACGCCAGAGTTTAAAAATAAAATTAAAGAAAAGATGCTCGCAATGCGCGTGGTATTGAGCGAGCGAGCAAAGAAGCAATGGGAGAGCGTGGCATATAAAGAATTTATGACGGAACGATTTTTGGCATTTTATAATAACAACGCCGAATATCGGGCGAAGTCGCGGCAAAAATTATATGATGCGCAGCGTGCATATTGGGCAGATGAGAAAAATCGTGCAGCGCAGGCACAAAGGACAAGCGCATATTTCGAAAAGAATCCAGAGAAGAAAAGCGAATTATCTCAGGCGGCGATAGCGCAATGGGTGGATAGCGAATTAAAAATTTGGAGAAGCGAAAAAACGAAAGAGCAATGGACTGCGGCATTTCGTGCAAAGCGCAAGCGGGCATATAACGTTACGTATTATCACGAAGCGATGCGGGCGCTGCGCGCAATTTATGAACAAACAAAAGCGGTGGCGGTGGATCAGTACGAAGCAGTGCGTCGCGAAACAAATAATAAGAATCTATTGCGTTACGACACGATAGTGCATAGATTTTTCAGCGGCAACGAAGCGAACCTGAATGAAGCGGTCGCGTTGTATAACCACAAAATTAAAAAAATCGTTGTCGTAAAAGAACGGATCGATGTCTATGACATCGAGGTTCCCGGAACGCATAATTTTGCATTAGCGTCAGGAGTATTCGTACATAACAGCGCCAAGCAAGGGCGTGATCGACGGTTTCAGGCGATTTTGCCGCTGAAAGGGAAAATTTTAAACGTTGAAAAAGCACGACTCGACAAGATGTTAAATTTCGCCGAAGTGAAAGCGTTTATTATCGCGTTGGGTACTGCGATCGCGGATTCGTTTGACATTGCGCGTCTCAGATATCACAAAATCATTCTTATGACCGATGCCGACGTTGACGGAGCGCACATTCGCACATTGCTTTTAACGCTGCTGTATCGGCACTTCCCAAAGTTAATCGAGGCTGGTCACGTGTATATCGCGCAGCCGCCGCTATATCGGATTCAAAAGAATCGAGAAGTAATTTATGCATACGATGACGCGGATAAAGCGCGCGTGATGAAGACGCTCAAAGCGGAAACCGAAAAAGACTTGAACATCCAGCGATATAAAGGGTTGGGCGAAATGAACCCAGACCAACTTTGGGAAACGACGTTAAACCCAGAAAAACGCATGTTGAAACAAATAACGATTGCGGACGCCGCAGAAGCGAATCGAATCTTCGATATTTTGATGGGCGAAGAAGTATTGCCGCGTAAAAATTTTATTCAAACGCACGCATTGTCGGTAAAAGATCTGGACATATAATGGGCGAGCGCATTGACGGGCGGCGCGCTTTTGCGTATAATATCAACAATATAGAAACCTTATGCTGAATAGCATCAAATCATTTTTAAGTGAGGCGCGACAGGAATTTTATCGAGTCAATTGGCCATCAGGCAGTGAGACGCTGCGTCTCACGTTGGTCGTCGTTGGAATGTCCATTTGTGTTGCGGCATTTTTAGGCCTATGCGATTTTTTATTCGGCTATTTACTGTCGACATATCTACTACAATAATATGGCAAAAAAGAAACAAGAAAAGAAACAACTCAATCAGGAACGAAGTTGGTATGCGGTGCATACGTATTCAGGATACGAGGACGCTGTCGCGCGATATTTAAAACAGCGTGTCGAATCGTTGGGTATGGGCGATAAAATTTTTAATATCATCATTCCAAAGGAGCAAAAAATTAAAATTAAGAATGGGAAGCGTCGTACCGTTGAGGAGAAAATTTACCCCGGATATGTGTTGGTGGATATGATTATGACCGACGACTCATGGTACGTGGTGCGTAATACTCCTCGCGTTACCAATTTCGTCGGGCCAGATAGCACTACGCCGAATCCGATCGCGAAAGAGGACGTCGACGCGCTCCTTGCGCGTATGGGTGGTGAAGATAAGAAAAAGAAATTCGCCATCGACGTACAAGCCGGTGATACGGTGCGCGTGATCGATGGGCCATTTAAAGACTACGACGCAAAAGTGTCCGAAGTTGACGCAGATCGTGGTAAGGTGAAGGTGCTCGTTCCGATTTTTGGTCGCGACACGCTCGTCGAGCTCGATTCATTACAGATTCAGAAGTTGTAAAATTTGTAAGCCATTACTATTCCCTGTAACCTATTCCCTATAACCTGATTTATGGCGAAACCAATCAAAGCATTGCTTAAATTACAAATGGAAGCAGGGAAGGCAAACCCGGCCCCGCCGATTGGGCCTGCCTTGGGTCAGCATGGCGTGAACATCGCCGAATTTTGTAAGCAATTTAACGCAGCGACGAAAGACATGACGGGCGACGTAATCCCAGCCGAAATTACCGTATACGAAGATCGGAGCTTTACATTCAAGTTAAAAACACCTCCGGCATCAGCGCTCCTCAAAAAAGCGGCAGGGATCGAGAAGGCGTCGGGCGAGCCGAATCGTAAAAAGGTAGGCAAGGTAACGCAAGCCGACCTCCGCGCAATTGCCGAGCGTAAGGCCGCAGACATGAATAGCGGAAGCATCGAAGCCGCAATGCGAACAATAGCAGGAACGGCGAAAAATATGGGGATTGAGGTCGTAGACTAAAAGAACCCCGAACCAAGGAGCGAGTAAAACTCGCGTCAAGGTCCGGGGAGATTAAGATCACCTCCTTTCTACCGAAAAGGAAGCAAGCCACGCTATTTATGGTAGCGCAATTGATTTATTGTTGCAAAATCTGCCAAGATAAGACTGTGGATAATAAAGGAACATTTATCGTTATCGACGGCACCGATGGCGCCGGCAAAAGCACTCAGCTTGAACTCTTGCAAAGGCGAGTGCAAAAGAAAAAAATCCCCGTATACAATATTCACTTTCCGCAACACGGTAAACCATCGGCATATTTTGTTGATCAATATTTAAACGGAAAATATGGCAGCGTGGAGAGTGGAGATATTAATATATATGCCGCGTCGCTCCTGTATGCATTAGATCGGTTTGACGCAAGTCGGGAGATTTGCGCAAAGAGAGAGCAAGGGATGGTGGTACTCGCCGATCGATACGTGTCTTCAAACATGGGACATCAGGGAGCGAAGTTGCGAAGCAAGGAAGAACGCAAAAAATATTTTACATGGATTGATCGAACCGAATTTACGCTGTTCGGTATTCCGCGACCAGAAATGACGATCATCTTACACACCCCCGCAGTTATTGCGGCAGAACTTATTGACAAAAAGGGCGCGCGCGCGTATGTTGGCGGCGTAAAAAGGGATATCCACGAACAGGACCTCGCGCACCTCAAAAATGCCGAACACGTTTATCTGGAAATCGCAAAATTGTTCCATAAAAATTACCGTGTTATCGAATGCGCGGAACAAGGGAAGCTTTTGTCGGTTGACGAAATCCACGAGCGCATCTGGTCCGTTGTTTCTTCGCTGTTAAAATAATATGAACCAAAACTTTTCACTTTGCACTTTGCAC
>CAYICF010000028.1:3057-6758 GCA_964361805.1 uncultured Candidatus Saccharibacteria bacterium | reverse complement strand
TTTTGCCGCTTTTGTTATGGACCGCCATTCTTGCGTATGCGATTTTAGAATATCAATTATTTCACGTTACGCTTGCTGTCGCCGCTCCTACCATTATTGATACTATGCCGGCGTATTTATTTGTCCTTAATACTGATGGCAATATTATTATCACGAATGCTTCGACGGCCTCCATTTTGGGTTTGACCTTGGGCGATGTATTGGGCGTGTCGATCGCGCGGTTTCTCCCCGACGTCGCCCATCTCATTTTTGCTGCGCGGAATTTGCCGCGCGAGCAGACTATTTTATTGCGCAATCGCGAATCGTTTTTGCGTTGTAGTGGACGACGGGAGATTCCCGTGTCTCTTTCGGCGACTATTATTCGCGATCCGCACGGAATTTTTGCTGGATGTACTATTATATGCGTTGATACGACGCGCATGAAAGAATTGAATGAGCTTCGTAATAAATTTATTCAGATTGTTTCCCATCAGCTCCAGACCCCGCTTGGGGTTGCGCGTTGGAATCTTGAGACGCTTCTTTCGAGTAGTGCCGGAGCGTTACGACAAACACAAACAGAGCTTGTGTTGATTAGCCACAAAGCGGTCCTTGAAGTGATTCGTCGCGTGAGCGATCTTCTTACCGTGCTTGATATCGAAGAGGGTCGTATTGCAGTCAATCGAGTTCCAACCTCCTTGAGCTCATTGTGGGAGTCGGTGATAAATGGATTGATTCCATATTGTGCCGCGAAACAGATCACGTATATCTATCATCCTCCGCAAACGCCACTGCCTTCTCTTGTCGTTGATCCTGAAAAGATCCGCATGGTTTTTTATCAACTCGCAGATAATGCGATCGCGTATACTCCTGCGCATGGTGAAGTGCGCGTGTCATTCTCGGAAGTTGGTCATTCGATTCGATATACGATTGCCGATACTGGCATCGGTATTCCGAGCGCAGAACAAGGGCGTGTATTCACTCGGTTTTTTCGTGCGTCGAACGCATCAGCCGCAAAACCGGATGCTTCTGGTATCGGACTTTCGATCGCAAAATATTTTATCGAACAACATGGTGGCACGATCGGATTTACTTCTACGCGAGGGAAGGGAAGTACGTTTTGGTTTGAATTGCCCATTGCGTAGCAGTCTCTCTTTTCATACTATATGTTTATGTTTTCCCTGGCACACCTCACGATTGTTGGCCTTTCGCTCGTTGGATTTTCTATTGCGTCGTATATTTATCATCGTAAGCGCGCTGCAGAACATTTGCTTTGCCCCTTCAATGGCGATTGCGATAGTGTCGTGCATAGCGAATATGCTTTTTTCTTCACCGTTCCCGTTGAGGTGTGGGGCATGCTGTATTATGTCGGGATTGCTCTTGCCTATTTTCTCCTGACGTTGCTTCCGTCGTTTGCCTCGCCGTTTGTTTTTTTTATGCTGCTTGGCGTGACGATTACCGCATTTTTATTTTCCTTGTATCTTACGTTCATTCAAGCTTTTACGCTTCATGAATGGTGTACGTGGTGTCTGTTCTCTGCCGGCCTATGCACGATTATCCTGCCTTTTTCTTTTTTTGGCTTGCCATTTAGTCTTTCTGATCTCCTTGTTGCTAATCACAATTTGATTTTCGCGCTTCATCTACTTGCCGTCGCATTAGGGCTAGGCGGAGCGACGATTACCGACATTTTTTTCTTTAAGTTTTTAAAGGATTTTCGGATTTCGAAAACCGAGGCAGCGACGCTCCATATGTTATCGCAGATTATTTGGTTTGCGCTTGGGTTTATTATACTCACCGGCGTCGGGCTTTATGTTCCCGAGGCCGACGCGCTTCGTGCATCGCCTAAATTTTTAGCCAAGCTCGTTATCGTGCTTGTGCTTCTCGTAAACGGCGCGTTTCTTAATCTACTTATTTCTCCAAAACTTGTGCGCATCTCTTTTGGTAGTACGCACGCTCACGCATCACACGAACTTCGTCGATTGCGTCGATTCGCTTTTGCTCTCGGCGCGATTTCGCTCACGTCGTGGTACGCCACATTTTTTGTCGCGATGCTCGGCGCACGTGGCTCGTTTTCGATGTTGCTTGGTGGATATGGCATTGCTCTACTCCTTGCGATTGCCGTCAGTCAATTTTTTGAACACCGATTTGCTACTGCCGCCGATCAGTGGCAAGAATAAACCCCGACATTGCTCGGGGTTTATTGTGAGCGACCTCTATCTATTACGAAGACGGATTTGTTTGCCTTTGCTTTTGCGCTGTTTTTTTCTTGCGAGTTTTTGCTTTTTATTCATTCTTATACTGTATATTATTTTACTTTTTCTTTCAACTATCATACGATTATAGTGCTTTTTTTGGAGTGATCGAGTGGTTGTAGAGCATTTTTATCTCGGATATGATTACATTTCGTATTCTCAAACAATCAAAAAAAAGTGCCGCGCGTCTTGGTGTTCTCGAAACGCCGCACGGTGTCGTGGAGACTCCAGCGCTCACGACGGTTGCAACGCAGGCTTCTGTGAAAACTTTAACGAGCGATGAGGTGCGCGCGACCGGTTCGCAAATGCTGATCGCGAATACGTTCCATCTGCATCTTCGTCCGGGCGAGCGCATAGTAAAAGCTGCCGGTGGTTTGCATCAGTTTATGGCGTGGGATCGACCACTGATGACGGATTCCGGAGGATTTCAAGTGTTTAGTCTCGGATTTGGTCGCGATCTCGGGCTTGGCAAATTAAGTTCTCCCTCAGACGAAGTACGACTCGGCGCGCAGCCACAGCATCTCCGCATTACCGATACGGGAGTGTATTTTCGATCGCCAATTGACGGCAGTCCGCTTTTTATTGGTCCTAGGGAATCTATAAAAATTCAAGAGGCGTTGGGTGCAGATATTGTTTTCGCGTTTGACGAATGTACGCCGTCGGTATCGGACGAAGCCTATACCGCTCGATCGCTTTCGCGTACGCATCAGTGGGCAAAAGATTGTTTGCGTTTCAAGAAATCAAAACAAGCACTTTATGGCATTGTGCAGGGTGGGCGTTTTGCGCACCTCCGGCAAGCGAGCGCTGCGTTTATTGGCGCGTTGCCATTTGATGGCTTTGCGATTGGAGGTGAGTTTGGCGGCGATAAACAGGTAATGAGCGCAATGATTCGTTTGACTCTTGGGATATTGCCATCAGGGACGCCGCGTCATCTCCTCGGCATTGGCCACCCTGATGATTTATTACCCGTCATCCGATCGGGCATCGATACGTTCGACTGTATTGCGCCGACTCATTATGCTCGTCGCGGAATCGCTTTTATTTCTTCTGGTCGATTGGATTTACGTCGTCAAATATTTTTGAAAGATAAAAAGCCGATTGATAATGCTTGCGCGTGCGTTACCTGTGTGACGTATACGCGTTCGTATATTTGTCATTTGTTGCGCGCGCATGAGATCACCGCTTTGCGCCTGCTGACATTTCACAACCTCTCATTTTTCCACGAAACCATTCGGAAGTTACGGGAAGATATTAAAAATGGGAAAATTTGAACAATGCCCAACAAGGATTTTTTATGTTTCACTTTACACTTTCGTGCGGCCGCACGAAAGTGTAAAGTGAAAAAATCTCAGACATAGTGTCTGAGGTTTGTGGGCTGCTTACTGCGCGCGTTTGTTTTCGGGCTTTTTTGAGCACACGGCTTCATGCTTCTTGCTGTAGTCGCGCTTGATATTCTTGTTGCAATACGGGCAG
>CAYICF010000028.1:1711-3047 GCA_964361805.1 uncultured Candidatus Saccharibacteria bacterium | reverse complement strand
AAGGTATGAAGTGAAGGACGCCTCGATCTGCGTGGCATGGACAGGTGCACAGATAAAGTTCTTCTTCTGTGTGTTGACGCGACATCGCTTGCTCCTTTCGCTAAACACGTTTTGAATCAATGGTCGGAGGTGGCTCATCGATTTCGAGGAGCCGATCGAGTCCGACCTCGAGCAGCCTCGCCAATTCCTCGCGATCCTTTTTGCTGCGTAGCGTGAGCGCAAGGTGTTTCAGTGTCGCGCATACCAGTTGCTCGATCCTGCGTTCGAATTCCTCCTTACTCGATTGACAACATACGCATCGCGGCTCGATTTTCTTTTTTCTTGGAGCTTTTCTTTTCATGGCGTCGCTCCTTGTCAATGCTGGTTGTTCCTTTGCTATCATCATGGTATGTCATCCGCCTATTTTTTTCCACTCGTCGCGCGGCGCGAAATCGCAAGCGGAACGATCGAATTTATTCTTGATGCGCGTGGGAGTGATTTTTCGTTTCGTGCTGGACAATGGGTGGATGTCACGATTATTCATCCGCAATTTCCAGACGAAGACAGTAATACTCGAACGCTTTCGATCGCAAGTGCGCCCGAAGAAGGGGATCAGTTACGATTTGCAATTCGTGTTGGAAAGAGTGCATATAAGCGGAGCTTGATGGCGCTTCCACTGGGCGCGCAGCTCAAAGTGAGTCGTGCAAGTGGATCATTTGTGCTTTACGATGACGTTTCGCGGCCCGTCGTATTTTTGATTGGCGGCATCGGCATCACTCCCGCGCGGAGTATGGTTGCCGGAATCGTAGCGCGACGCGAATCACGAAAAATATTTTTATTTTATGCAAATCGCACGCCGTCGGAGGCGGCGTATCTTGAAGAGTTTGTACGATGGTCAAAAGAAATCGATTTGCAATTTATTCCGACGATTACGGATTCTAGCGACCCAACGTGGCGCTACGAGCGTGGTCGTATTGATCGCGCGATGATCGAGTATAATCTTCTCGGTGTTGCCGATTCCTTTTTTTATATTGCTGGTCCGCCGGAGATGGTGCTTGGCGCGTGGCAAGTGCTTCACGTGATTGGTGTCCCGAGCGACGATATCGCGACCGAAGAGTTTAGCGGGTATTGATTTTATCTTTATGTTTTTGCGCGTATCGTTTCCACTGGATTTTTTGTTTGTATTGTGTTAGTTTATCTCAATAGCGCCAATTGGGCGTTTTTAAAATCATGCAGCGAGAAAATATTCGTAATATTGCTATCATTGCACACGTTGATCATGGGAAGACGACCATGGTGGACGCGATGTTGAAGCAAACACACGCCGACCGCAACATTGACGCCATGGGCGAGTGTA
>CAYICF010000028.1:0-1611 GCA_964361805.1 uncultured Candidatus Saccharibacteria bacterium | reverse complement strand
GCGATGTTGAAGCAAACACACGCCGACCGCAACATTGACGCCATGGGCGAGTGTATTATGGACTCCATGGATTTGGAGCGCGAGCGTGGCATTACCATCCGCGCAAAGAATGCGAGCATTGAATGGAACGGATACAAAATTAATATTATTGATACGCCTGGACACGCAGATTTTGGTGGTGAGGTAGAACGCACGCTGCGAATGGCCGACGGCGTATTGCTGTTGGTCGACGCGAAAGAAGGACCGATGCCGCAAACACGATTTGTCTTAAAGAAAGCGCTCGAGCTCGGGCTTCGGGCAATTGTAGTGATTAATAAAATTGATAAACCCGCAGCGCGACCAACAGAAGTGCTGAATAAAACGTTCGACTTGTTTGTCGAGCTGGGCGCATCGCATGATCAGCTTGATTTTCCGGTTGTCTATGCCGTTGGGCTGCGCGGCACTGCGACGCTTGACGAGAAAATTCCCGGCAAAGATCTTACTCCGTTGTTCGAGACGGTCATCAAACATATCCCCGCGCCGGAAGCGAATCCCGACGAGCCGCTCCAGATGCTTGTGCTCGCATTAGCTGCCGATGACTATAAGGGCAAAATGGCGATTGGTAAAATTCGTTCCGGGAAAATCGTAGAAGGTGAGATGGTTGCCCTTGTTAAGCTTGATGGCAAGATTGTCAAAGCGAAAGTGACGAGTCTTTCGGCGTTTAAAGGACTTGAGAAAGTCAATATTCCTAGCGCTGCCGCGGGCGATATCGTGTCGGTTGCTGGATTTGACAATGTCTCTATTGGTGAGACGATTGCGGATGCCGCTGCTCCAATCGCGCTGCCACCGATTACTGTTGAAGAACCAACCGTGAAAATGACCTTTGGCGTGAACACGTCACCGTTTGCAGGTCGCGAAGGGAAGTATGTGACGTCGCGAAATTTACGTGAGCGATTGTTTAAGGAACTTGAAACGAATGTAGCGCTTCGCGTGCAGGAAACCGAAAAGCCGGATGAATTTTTGGTGTCTGGTCGTGGCGAGCTGCACTTGGCCGTTTTGATTGAAACGATGCGCCGCGAAGGGTTTGAATTGCAGGTATCGGAGCCGGAAGTTATTTTGAAAGAAATCGATGGCAAAAAAATGGAGCCGTTTGAGCGGATGGTGATTGATATTCCGATGGACTATCAAGGAACTGTCATTGAAGAGGTCGGTCGACGTGGCGGAGAGCTTAAAAATATGGTGCAGGGTGAATACGATCTTGAGCTCGACTATATTATTCCGACGCGCGGCATTATTGGACTGAAATCTGTTTTGATGACGCGTACTAAGGGCCTCATTATTATACATAGCGTGTTTGACCAATATGCTCCGTTTTCTTCGATGAAGCTTGAGCGACGCACGCTCGGATCGATTGTGACGACTGAAACAGGGCTATCGACCGCGCATGCACTCGACAACGCGCAGCAGCGGGGAACGATGTTTATTGGTCCTTCTGTTCCCACTTATGCAGGCATGGTGATCGGACAAAATTCTCGCGAGTTTGATTTAGAGGTGAATATCGCGAAAGAAAAACATTTATCGAATGTGCGTTCGCGTGGTCATGATGTGCCGATTATGTTGACGCCGCATCAT
>CAYICF010000027.1:0-6794 GCA_964361805.1 uncultured Candidatus Saccharibacteria bacterium | reverse complement strand
ATGAGCGCTGGGCGCCATTTGGGCTCATAGTAGCCATTGGGCTATTGTTGCTTTTATTTTCACCACTCGGCGTTACAGTAGGAGGAGCGCGACGATGGTTATCGATCGGGGAGCTCACATTTCAACCCATAGAATTTGCGAGAGTGGGAATTATTGTATATCTCGCTGCATGGCTCGCAAGCAACAAAGAGCGGGCACGCTCTTGGCAAAAGGGATTGATCCCGTTCATAAGCATTCTTGGCGTTGTCGGAGCAATACTATTCAAACAATCTTCAACGAGCATGTTCGCGATCATTCTCGCAACGTCATGCATGATGTATTTTGTCAGTGGCGCGCGAATGCGTTATTTATTCATCACGGCAGCGATTGGCATAATCACGATCATAGTTATTAGTTATGCAACACCATATCGGTGGAGTCGCATCGTTGCATATATCAATCCAGCTGCAAACCAAGAAACGAGCGGCTATCACATTAATCAAGCATTAATTGCTATTGGCTCGGGTGGGTGGAATGGCGTAGGACTAGGAAAATCGACAACGAAGCTCAGATATCTTCCGGAACCAATTGGAGATTCTATATTTGCCATTATCGCGGAAGAGCTTGGTTTTATTGGAGCGATGAGCGTCGTCATCATTTTTGCGTTGATAATTGCGCGGATAATGCTGCTGGCAGCAAAAACGAACAATATATTTGGGCAATTACTTCTTGTAGGGTTTGGCAGCATGATCGGGATACAAGCATTCGTAAATATCGGTGCAATTTCTGGCCTCGTGCCACTCACAGGAATGCCATTGCCATTTATCGGCTATGGCGGTACAGCGCTCGCGGTCGCCATGACAATCAGTGGTATGATAATAAATATCTCAAAATATACCCATCAACGATAATCTATGAGAAAAAAACGCGTCACATTAACGGGTGGAGGAAGCGGAGGGCATATATATGCCCTACTTGCGGTTGCGGAAAAGCTCAAAGAACAAGCAATTGCAGCAAACGAGGAAATTGACATTCGATACTATGGAGACGCCGGAAGATATACGCTGGAATTCAACGCAGCAGGAATCGTGGTGCAACATATCACCGAAAGCAAAATACGACAATATTTTTCGTTATGGAATATTGTTGATCTCTGGAAATTCGCGTGGAGCATTCCCCAAACAGCGTGGAAGCTTTTTTGGTTCATGCCAGATGTAACATTTTCGAAAGGGGGACCAGGAGCGTTCGTCGTAGTACTCGTTTCGTGGTATTACAGAATTCCAATAGTGATTCATGACTCAGATGCAATACCGGGACGCACGACACGATGGACGGAAAAGTTCGCAAAAAAAATATTGCTTGCCTTCCAAAGCGCGCAAGAATATCTTGTGCACAAAGAACACATTATGCATATCGGAAATCCGATACGAACAAGCCTGCTCACGACAGAAGGCGAACGAAGCATCACCGAAAAACAACACGCAAAAGACGCGTTCGAATTTCGGCATGATTGTCCGCTACTACTCGTCCTCGGTGGATCGCAGGGGGCAGCAATGCTCAATGATTTTGTATTAGAAAATCTTGAGAAACTAGCGAAAAAATATCAAATACTTCATCAAACAGGCATCGATAATTTTACCGAAGTAAGTGCCTTCGCGACCGAACTAACAAAAAGTTGGACCGCGGAACAAAAAAAATGGTACCACCCAATTCCATTTTTACAGGCTGACATGAAACAGGCACTCCTTGCGGCGGATATCGTTATCTCGCGAGCAGGAGCGGGAGCAATATTTGAAATTGCCAACGCGCAATTGCCAGCAATTTTGGTGCCTATCACTGATTCAGCAAACAACCATCAACGCGAAAACGCCTTTCAATACGAAGAAGCTGGCGCCTGTATAGTGATCGAGGAAGAAAATTTATTCGGCGATATTGTCATCAACGCAATAGACGCTATACTAGAGAATCAAGAGAGAAAATCCGCAATGGCAAAAGCCGCTGCAACATTTGCAAACCCAGAAGCTGCAAATGTAATCGCTAAAGAAATATTAAAAACAATATCCTAAAAAGCTCATGACGCTAAAAAGTAATGAAGCTGGCGTGCGCGTCCGCATCGCGCCATCGCCAACCGGACACCTGCACGTCGGCACCGCCCGCACGGCGCTGTTTAACTGGCTATTCGCGCATCACAACGGCGGAAAATTTATTCTTCGAATCGAAGATACCGATCTCACGCGCTCAAAAAAAGAGTATGAAGAAGAAATTATCCGTGGACTAACCTGGCTTGGAATTCGCTGGGATGAAGGGCCAGACATCGGAGGACCATATGGGCCATATCGACAAACCGAACGAAAGGCCATCTATCGCACATATCTTCAAAAACTACTTGATAACGATCACGCATATTATTGCGTATGTTCGCCAGAGGAACTCGAACAAAAACGGGAGAAAATGGCTGCGGAAAGAAAAGCACCGATTTATGACGGCGCGTGTCGCGTAAATAATCGGAAGCATGGCCCTGGAGTAATTCGGTTCAAAATTCCACACGAAAAAATCGTATTTCATGATATGATCCGTGGCGACATATCGTTTGATGGAGCGTTAATAGGAGATATTGTAATCGCAAAAGACATTGAAAGTCCTTTTTATAATATAGCGGTCGTGATTGACGATCACGAAATGCGAATTACACACGTCGTTCGCGGCGAAGAACATCTCGGAAACACACCAAAACAATTATTTTTCCACCGCGCACTTGGACTAGAAATCCCAATCTATGCCCATCTGCCATTATTATTAAATAAAAATCGCGCCAAACTTTCAAAACGAGACGCAACAACCGTTGGTATCGACGAATATAAGTCCGCAGGATACCTTCCGTCAGCGATCGTCAATTTTATTGCGTTGCTCGGTTGGCATCCAAAAAACGACAAAGAATTTCTCACGCGCGAAGAACTCATTGCGGCATTCGATCTTGAACGCGCACAAAAAGCCGGAGCGGTTTTTGATATTGAAAAATTAGCATGGTTGAATGCTGAGTATATTAAGAACATGGACGATCGTGAGTTATATGATGCGCTCACAAAGCACGACGCGAAGATAAAAAAAACGTTCGACGACTGGGACGAAGAGCAACAAATAAAATTTGTTCGCACAATAAAAAATCGACTCAAGACCTTAGACGACGCCCATGGCGAAAGCGAGGGGGTTCTCACGATTGGGAAGTACACCAAAGAACTCTTATCATGGAAGTCGACACCGGAAACAACGACACAAAAAAATATCGAAGCAGCGGAAACAATACTCGAAAAAATTTTAGTCAATGATTTTTCGAAAACGACGCTCGAGGCGGCGATCAAGCCATTGACCGAAGAACGAGGAAGGGGAGAGGTGCTTTGGCCGCTTCGTGTTGCCCTCTCGGGACACGATCGCTCTCCGGGTCCATTTGAAATTATGGATATTATCGGAAAAGAAAAATCACTGGAGCGCATTAGGGTAGCAATAGAAAAAATGGCGCAATGAAAAAAAACGCTTTCCTCATCGTTTCTCTGCAATCCATTCTACTGTCTACTGTCTACTGTCTACGCGCCGACGCTGCCGGCGGAATTCCTCTCGAGCTTCAACAAGCGATAGAAGTAAAAAATAAAGCGCTGCAAGAAGTAACAAATCAACTGCAGGCGACGCACGATAGCCTCATCGAGACCGAAGCGCAAAGCAAAAGCCTCAAACAAGAGCTTGGGAAAATTAACTATCTCGTCAACCAACTTAATTTAGGGATTAAATCAAGCGAGATCTCAATAGACAAACTCGAACTTGAAATTTCTTCGCTACAATATGAAATCCTCGACGCCGAGGAAAAAAGCGAGGCAACAAAAGCAGCGATACGACAACTGTTGCGGCGATTATATGCGCAAGACGGAGAACATATACTCGTAACGCTCATCAAGCATAAAACGCTTGCAGAGAGCATTGCGGCAATAGAAGGGGCGCAAACAGTGAATAAAACCCTCGCGAAAGAAAGCAAGGCATTGAGCGAAACAAGAGAAATACTCGCAGAAAAACTCGACGCGCAGCAAAAAAGGAAGGGGGCGCTCGAGGTGGAACGTCGTACGCTCGCAGCACGAAAATCAAGCGCCGAAGAGCAGAAAGCAGATCGTCAAACGTTGCTCGTGCAAACAAAAAACCAAGAACGGCTCTATCAGCAAACTATCAAGGAGTTAGAAGAAAAACAGCAGGATATTTCAGAAGAAATTGAAGAAATTGAACGTCAATTACGCGAAAAAATTGATCCTAGCCTATTGCCGCAGAAAAGGCCAGGAGTATTACTCACTCCAACAAAAGGAGTATTAAGCCAAAATTTTGGCGCAACAAAATTTGCGCTCCGAGGTGGTTATCGAGGGAAATTTCATAATGGCGCCGATATCGCGGCGCCGATTGGAACGCCCATCTATGCAGCGGAGGATGGCAAGGTGCGCAAAATAGAAAATCAAGATCGGTTCTGTCGTAAGGGCGCATATGGGAAATACATCGCGATCGAGCATGAGAACAATCTCGCGACCCTGTATGCGCATCTTTCTGCTTGGAACACAAATATAAAAGAAGGTCAAGTAGTCAAAAGAGGGGACGTGATCGGTTACGTGGGAAAAACCGGTTACGCGACAGGTCCACACCTGCATTTCACTGTTTATTCAAAACCAACATTTTATATCGGCAATAGTCGCAGCTGCGGTCCGATGCCGTATGGTGGCGTTTTGAACCCGTTAGACTATCTATAAAGGAATAATCGCGCTCAAGTGAATCAATGAGGAGAAAATATTTTGCGATTGATTCGAAGAATCTGTTGCAAAATATTTTCAGACATTTTGCGTCAGCATATATACGACCTAGCTTAAATCACGATAACTCAAATTAACCGACTTTAACGATATTTTTGCTTTTTGCTATATGCTGACGCAAAATGTATATTGTGCGACAGATATAGTCCCGCTCCCCACTCAGAAACTATTATGGATTCGCTGGTGCGCTAGAAGCTGATTCCGTTGTCGGTGCGGGTTCGGGACTCGGAGCGGGAGCAGGCTCGGTCGTCGGTGTTGGCTCTGATGTCGAAGTCGGTGCTGATGCTGGCGAAGACGATTCCCCTGTCGGCATCGAATCTGACGAAGTTGACGTCACTGAGGATGATTCCGTTGTCGGTGCCGGTTCAGAACTCGACGCAAGAGGTTCAGCAGAAGCTGATTCCGATGTCGGGGTTGACGCTGACGTCGAAGTCGGTGCTGGCACCGCAGAAGACTGAACAGTCGGTGCTGCGCCGCCAACTACACCACATTCCCCTTTCACTTTCACAAATTCGCCGTTGGTAATAACTACGCAATACGCCTCACCAGTCGCGGTATCCCGCATCTCAAGACGATCGGTAACCACACGGTCAGTCGCCTTCACGCGCTCTGCGGCAATATCTACCGTCACAACGTGCGTTGCGGAAAGCGTCTCAACAACGATTTCTCTAATCTTGAGAAGTCCCTTTTCGAGCGTTAACTCCATAGACGCGAGATAATTTTGAACGCCAGAGGCAATATCGATTGCGGCCGGAGTCGCAATAGTAGCAAACGAGGTAGCCGCTTGATCAGCAAACCAATACGTCAAATTAAGAAGCAACATAATCTTACCGCCGTTTTCGACAGTGCTCTCGGTGAATGATTGCAGCGCATAGCCAACAATTTTCCCACTCTTTATCGCTTTCGCACCAATACCAGCGCTCGAAGAAAGCATAATCGGATCACCGATGGCGATCGATCCATTTTCAAGACTCACCTTCACCGGAATACGCCCAGCTAATGCAAGCGGGGCTTTGCCCGCAACGGACTGATAACGTCCACCCATTGTTTTGATAGCGCTACCTTCAAACACAATGGCGGGGCTGGTAGAAATAACGCCCACCACAAGATTTGAACTTGCTGCCTTCTTAAGCTGCAACGAATGTTCGGGGTCAAGCATCACTAAGTCGCCAGCTTCAAGCGTGTCAGATGTTGGATAAAGCTCTGCAATATCGTTCAATGCACATCCAGCGGCGGCAGTAGCATCAGTACAATCATCTTCAATGTTCACTTTAATCGCGACATTGCCTTCGCCAGCACCAGATGCATTTAACACGAGCGCAGGAACAGCAGCGCCTTCGTTATCAATCGCAAGACGACCAGTAGGCGTCGAGGTGCCAATGCCAACGTTGCGAATTGGGGTGAGGATGATATCAGTCGCAGCAGTTTGTGTGCGCAGCGTAAAATTACCAGTCGAGGTAAGGCTGTTTGTGGTCAGGACCAAGGAACCAAGGCCCACCTGCAGATTATTGCGTACCCACAAGTTTTGCTCGAATGTCGACGTTCCGTTTTGCGGACCAACGCCGCTCACGAGCAAATTGCCTCCTTGCACAGACAACGCTTGCGCGGGACTCGAGGTGCCAATGCCAACGTTTCCAAGATTGTTGATGAGGAAGGCGGTGGAGGTAGCGCCTGCGGATGTAGAGGTAGAAACGAGAAACACTGGAGTCGAAGCGCCCGAACGACCAGCAACGCTCAAAATGGCACCGGGAGTCGATGTCGATCCCGCACCAACGTTGCCATTATCAAGAACAGTAAAAATGTTTTCGCCAATAGAGTCAGTGAAAGCAGCAAGTTTCGAAAGTCCAGTTCCTGATCCAGTGATGGCAAGCAGAGCCATAGGAGAAGTCGTACCGATACCCACATTGACAGAATTTGCGCCGGTACCACCCAAAACCAAACTATTGCTTGCGCCGACAAGCGCATTCGCACCAATAGCGG
>CAYICF010000026.1:0-6942 GCA_964361805.1 uncultured Candidatus Saccharibacteria bacterium | reverse complement strand
GAGGCGTAGAGTGGAGGAGTAGTATCCCGGGCACTTTTTGAAACATCGAGGAGGAGCCATGTCCGTAGTGATTGCGATTCTGGCGTTCTTGGTGTTGACGATAGTTGTTGTCGTGCCGCATGAAGCGGGGCACGCGATCGTTGCAAAGCTTCTCGGCGTCAAGGTGGAAGAATTCGCGGTTGGATTTTGGAAAACACTCTACTCGCGAAAGATCGGCGGAACCAAGTTCGCGTTGCGCGCAATACCGCTTGGCGGATTCGTGCGTTTGGACGACAAGAGTTTAGCAGCAAGGGGGCCATTCGTACGATTGTGTATCACGCTCGCCGGACCGTTCGCGAGCATTGTGTTCGGCGGGATCGTCTTCGCGCTCGTCTTTGTCATCGGTATGCCTGCGTTGACCGCGAAGATTGGTCAAGTTGCAGCGGGAAGTCCTGCGGAGCGTGCGGGACTAAAGCCCGGCGATGAAATTGTCGCAGTGATGGATGCGAACATTGCATTTTGGGATGATGTGCGCGAACGTCTCAATGAATTTGGCGCTCGTTATGATCGGTGCGCGGTGAGAGTACGTCGGAACGGAGAAGAGCTATGGATCGTGACGTATCCAGAGAAGCTGGAAGTAGAAGATGTGTTTGGCGACAAGGTGTCGCGCTATACGATCGGCATTATGCCGGTTGGAGAAGTTGTCATACGGCGTCGTGGATTATTTGAGGCGATCGCGACCGCAGGCGAAGCAGTGGTCGAGGGGTCGAAGCTTGTCGTCAGATCATTAGGGAAACTGTTCACGGGCAAGATCGCGCCAAGTGAAGCGATGGGTGGCCCCATCGCGATCGCGCACCTGAGCAAGACAGCGGCCGAAATTGGTTTGAGCGCCTTCTTGCATCTCATCGGCATCATCAGCATCATGCTCGGTGTCGTGAACCTGTTGCCGCTGCCGATCGTAGATGGCGGACAAGCAGTGGTGGCGGGCGTAGAGTGTGTGCGCGGAAAACCGCTTGGCCCCACAACCGAACAAATCCTGAATTACGTTGGGCTCGCGATGATTGTGTGGCTGTTCGCGTACGCGATGTACGTCGACATCTGGAAGCTCTCGACCGGGCAGTCGCTCATCGGGAAGTAGCCGCTATCGGTAACGTTGCAACGTTACCGATTTTTTATGATAGTCATAGTATATGCGTATTGCCGTCAATCCAACCAATCCGGAGCGTCCCAAATCGCTCCATCCTATTCCGTCGCACGCCACGTGTGTGTTTAAGGGCATATTGTTTGACGTCTATCAGTGGCAGCAAACAATGTTCGATGGCACCGAACAAACATTTGAAAAATTAAAACGCGCCGATTCGGTAGGTATCATCCCGGCGACGGAGGACGGGAAAATTATTGTGACCGTTGAAGAACAGCCCGGACGAGAAAAATTTTTAAGCATTCCTGGTGGTCGCATTGATGCAGGCGAAACGCCGAAGGACGCTGCTGCGCGCGAACTCCGTGAAGAAACCGGTTATGTCGCGCAAGAATTCAAATTGCTTGTCGCAGAACAACCCTCGAGCAAAATTGATTGGGCGGTGTATATATATGTAGGCGTCGGATGTCGCAAAGCGGGGGAACTTGAGCTTGACGCAGGCGAACGCATCACGCCGCGCCTCGTTACGTTCGATGATTTTTTCGCATTAATCAAGGAAGGAAAAATTCGTGAATGGACGTTGCACCGATTGACACCAACGCAATTACGCGCAAAGCTCAATGGCAAGTAGGGGAAGGGCAGAGAACGCACATTAACAAAGAGCTTGAAGGAGGATAGTCATGGGCATTCGAAGTGATATGGCATTCAGTGAGTTCGCGAGGCATTATCTCGCGGGAACGTGGTATTGGGTTTCTGCGATGTTGGTTGGGTGGCTGTTATTGGGGCTTATAGCGGTCTCGGACGAAATGGTCGTCGCGCGAAACCGTCAATACGATTGGCAAATGGCGCAAGTCATCGCTCATCGGCTATCACGCGTACAGAATCACGAAGAGGTGCTCGATGCGCTTGGTGCGCCAGTAGGGATAGAGTGGATGTTTGAGCGAAATAAGTTGACGCGAAAACGACTAGACGACTTCGCGCCATCGCAAATAGACAAGATGCGGCGCGTGCTGGATGGCACCATCGAACCGGAGCCGCAAGTGCCGAGTATCCTGGAAGAGTTTGCGCAGCTCACGCTCACAGAAGGGCCGATTACGTTGTGGTGGATGGTAACATTGGTGGGCTTTTACCTGTTCGTGCAACGATCGCGTAAACGCGCCGAGTACCTCGCAGATTTGCCCTGGAAGAAGTGGTGGCCGTGGTGTTTGGCGTGCGTCGCACCGATGTCAGTGCCGTTTTTGATTGTGAGTGCCGTGCGGTGGCGCGCCGCAACGCAGCGCGCGCGTCGCACGGAAGAAGAAGGAGAACGCGAACGGTGTCGGGGCGCTCACGTATCGCCGAAGAAAAAGTTGGACGTTCAACTGCTGAAGCAGTGGCTCGCGCTCCGTCAGCAATATCGGCGCGAGGCGCTTGATGCGCAAATGAAGGCCGAAGAAGTTACGGTGACTGCTGCGTCGGCAAAGCTTCAAGAGTTAAGTGAGGAGATGGGAAAACAGCATCAAGCGCAACGCGGTGCGCGGCGTCGCGTGAATGAGTTGCGTTCGGTGGAGTTTCCGAGTAGCGTGACGCCAGAAGAGACGCAGCGGTTCACCGACGAATTCAGGGGCTTGTGTAGCATGTCGCTCGTTGCGAGCGTGACGTTTGGACATGAAACGCTCAGCGTTTTTACAAAGCCGATTATCGTGGCCATCGCGGGGACGTGGTACGACCTTGGTGACTGGATGATCGAGCTTCGTACGAAGCTCGGGAGTACAGACAAGCGAGTGGTCCCAACGCGTATTGCGCGTAAGGACGGCATGGGAAGCCATCCATACAGTACGGACTGGGAACGTGGGCAGATCTGTTATGGTTTGGATATCAATGAGCAGCTCGTAGAATTGCAGCGTCGTGGAGAGTATCTTCCGGTCGTATCGATCATTATCGAGCGTCTGGGGATATATAATCCGGGACACGAGGAATTGATCGAGCGAAAGTACGTGCGACTTCCAGAGGCAGTCGCGTTGACGCTGCTCAAGGAACGAAAAGCGGCCGAGCAGGCCGCAAAGGAGGCGTCATGAGTGCGAGAGACTTTTCGCGGCAACGCGGGATTCTCGATCCCGCAAACATTGTGCATCCGGTGCACGTGATTGGCTGTGGCGGCATCGGATCGGCGACTGTATTGGGCCTCGCATGCATGGGATTCACAAAGTTCCACCTGTGGGACGGCGATCGCGTCGAAGAGCCGAACATCCCGACACAACTCCTGTGGCACGACGGATGCATAGGCGTGAATAAGGCGCGCGTGCTCGGCGCGATCCTGAGGCGGAAGCTCGAGGGCGACGGCGAAGTCGTCGCGCATGAGTGTATGTTTGACCCAACTCTCCACAGTCATCTGCTCGACGGCATCGTCGTTGTTGGCGTAGACTCAATGGAGGCGGTGCCAGGACGTCCGTGTGGGCGTAAGGAGCTTTGGGAAAGAGCAATCAGGTTCAATCCCAAAGTGGTGCTGTTGCTCGACGGACGACTTGGCGGAGAACATCTCGAACTGTTTACCGTGCGTCCGTGGCATGACAGTGACGTTGCGGCGTATGAGAACGAGAACGTCTTGTTCTCGCAGCAACGCATGTCACAAGCGCCTTGTGCGCAAGGCGCCATCATCTACGTCGCGCAAATCATCGGAGGTCTGATCGCGCGACAAATTGCACGGTTTTGCAACGACGAACGGGCTCCTTTGAGGGTCGGGCTCAATCTGAGCAGTCTTGAGTTTTTTCTAGAAGAGCCAAACCAGGAAGGCGACGCATCATGAGAGCCGCGGTGCTGGAACGTCCGCAGGGACGTTGCGCGAAGTTTACGGGTGAAGCCGGTCGCGACCCGCGCTGGGTCCCGTTCGAGGATGGAGTCGAAACGATGCTGGCGAGCGACGTGATTGCGAAGGCCGGCGCGTCGGAAGTTTCGGCGAGCTCGACCCTCAACGTGGCCGGCCGTCGTGCGACCATGGAGACCCCGGTTCGCCCGGGAGAGGCGGTCTCGCTCACCCCGAACGTCGGGATGGGCTAGGGCGCGAAGAACGATCACGAGGGAGTGTTTATCCGTAAAGGATGGACATGACCCTCTTTTTTGTTTAGGATTGAGATGTTTTTCTATAGGAGGCGAAGCGTGATGACACAAGAAGAATTGACGCTTGGCTGGCTTGAGCTACGGAGCGTAAAGCGCGAGATTGATCGAAAAGTGCAGCTCGGGGAGTGTCGAGAGAGTATCATACGATTGCAAGGAGAGCTTTTGGGGATAGGTGACAAGATTCAAGCGAAAGGCGAGGAACGAGAACATATCACGCCGGAATCTCCGGACGAACGACTCCTGACGACGAGACTGCGGCAGTTATGGGTTGAAATGCAAAAAAAGAATCATTTGCTGCAAGAAGCGAGAATTCGTGAGGGTGAACTGCGAGTGGCCGAAACGCAGACGGAAATGACCGAACGCGAGCGCGTAGCATGGATCGATGATCTCGTCGCGATCCAGTGTATGCCGTTGGTGCAAGAAGTCACTATCACAGTTGAACGATTGGTGGTGAGGGTAGGCCCGATCATCGTCGCGTTTGGCAGCAAGCGGTTTGACCTTGGCGACTACAACATCGACGTAGCAACCACGCCGGGCATAGAGGAGCTGGTTGTGCGATGTGTACGAAGAAGCTCAGAAAAGGGAATAGCGCATCCATATGGAAGTTCATTTTGCTTCGGGGTGCGCGGCGTGCAAATTGCGTTGTTGCAGCGACGCGGTGCATATCGTCAGTTGATTGAGCTTGCGCTGGAGTGCGTGTGTCACGTGAATCCCGGCGACGAGCACAAAGTGACCGACATCTATAAGGAGATTACTGATGTTGGTATTCCTCCAAGCGCCCCGAGTGGAGATTCTTCCCGCGGTGCTCCAGAAGATACGGGCGTATTGCCAAATCTGTGCGGTGGAGATTAATGGGTTTGGTATCGTTGAACGGCGCGGCAATGATCTCCTGATCACCGACGCGTTCATCACAAGACAGGTTGCCAAAGATGAGAGCGTTGTCGCCGACGGCGAGGGCATCTTGCGTGCATGCGCAGAGCGCGGCATCAAGGCGGATCAGCTGCGATGCCAATGGCATTCGCACGTCAATGCGCCGGCGGTATTTTCGGAACAGGACATTCGACAAATCAACACATGGAGTGGTGGTTACATGGTGAGTATCGTGGCGAACAAGCGTGGCGACGCGCGTTGCCGCATCGATTGCTACGAGCCACTACGTCTGGCGATTGAGGTGCCGCTCGAGCTCGCATTCGAAACGACAGAAAGCCTGTTGCGCGCGTGTCGGAGCGAGGTGAGCGAGCAAGTCATAATCATGAGGACGCAAAAGAAGAACGGAGGTCGTCATGATTGATTTCAGTAGGCAGGAGCCGATTCTTGATCATCGAAAGCCCGCGGTGTGGCCGGTAGTCCTGATCGGCTGTGGCGGCATTGGGAGCACGTTTGCGCCCGATCTGCCGCTCCTGGGGTTTGAAGAGTTCATATTGTTCGATGGCGACGTTGTTGCCCCGCACAATTTGTCGAATCAGCCTGGATTTGATAGGCGCGACGTGGGCACGAACAAAGCGCGAGCGCTCGCGCGCGTGTTGCGGAGAAAGGGCGCGCGCCGTGTCTTGCCTAGCGCGACAATGTTCGAGTCCATAATCCACAGTTCGGTACTTGAAGGAATTGTTGTATCTGCGGTAGACTCAATGGAAACGACGGCGGGTGGTCCATGCGGCCGTCGGGAAATCTGGGAAGCGGTCAAGAAAAAAGTTAGCCTCGTACCGTTCTTCATCGATGGGAGGCTTGGCGGCGAGATGTTCGATTGCTATGCGTTTGCGCCAGGCAATTTCGACGCAGCGCAAGCATATGAAAAGACGCTCTTCGCGCAGAGCGAAGCCTCAACCGCGGCATGCACGGAGGGCGCGATCATCTACGTCGTGCGCGCACTTGCAGCGGAAATGCAGCATCAAATTGCCGCATGGCTCCGTGGGGAGCGATATTCGTTTCGCATCGCGAGGGACTTCAAGCTCACGGGGAATCCGGATGCACCGGTAGTACTCAGAGAATTTCTGGAGTAGGCGAATTTGAAAGGTGGCTATCTCACGAAAGGAGAACGCCATGGCGACGCAGAAGACGGTGACGGTCACGAAGCTCGGCGGTGGTGAGAGCAAGGTCGTGCCTTGGAAGGACGGGCTCGATGCCGGCACTGCGGTCATGAACGCCGGCTTCGGCAACGACATCGAGCAGTGCTCGATCACGGTGAACGGCAAGGCCGGGAATCGCGAGACTCGTCTCGAAGTCGGTGCCTCTGTCCAGCTCGCGGCGAAGGTCGCGAACGGATAGACGGAGCGGTTGGTCTGCGAATCTTTAAGGGGCGGCGTACTCAAAACGCTGACCCCTCTTTTTATTTGAGTAGCGCACATTGTTGTCGTAGAGTAGAATCGTGGTGAGAAAAGAAAAAATAAAAAAATTAAACGCCACGTTATTCCGCTGGTTTAGAAAATACGGCCGTCACGATTTGCCGTGGCGTCAAACTAGCAATCCGTACAAAATTTTGATTTCGGAAATAATGCTCCAGCAGACGCAGGTGAGTCGCGTAGTAATAAAATACGAAGAATTTTTTAAAAAGTTTCCTGATATCGGAACGCTCGCCATCGCATCGCTCGGTGACGTACTCCGCGCATGGTCAGGGCTTGGCTACAATCGTCGCGCAAAATATCTCTGGGAGTGCGTACGAGTCGTGCAAGAAAAATATGGCGGCAAATTTCCGGAAAATTTTGATACACTGCAAGAACTTCCGGGCATCG
>CAYICF010000025.1:0-7637 GCA_964361805.1 uncultured Candidatus Saccharibacteria bacterium | reverse complement strand
TCCAGCTCCAGCTCCAGCTCCAGCTCCTGCTCCAGCTCCAGCTCCTGCTCCCGCTCCAGCTCCTGCTCCAGCTCCTGCTCCAGCTCCAGCTCCAGCCCCAGGCGTAGCAGCATCGAAAAAAGTGACGGTGACGTATCAAAATGGAGCATTTTCTCCAGCAGTCATCACGGCGAAAAAGGGCGATACCGTAAAGTTCACGAACGGGCATACGTTCTCCATCCTTGTCGCATCGAATCCACACCCCATTCACACGAGCTATTCGGCATTAAACTCGGATACGTTAGATCCGGGGGAGAGTTACAGTATAGTAATGAATGAGTCTGGGGCAGTAGTCCATTATCACAACCACTTTAATCCATCGGCTGAAGGCCAAATTACCGTCGAGTAACTTCATTAAAAAATAATATATGAAAAATTTAGTCATCATAGCTGCAGTGATCGTGTTAGCGTGGCTTGGATATTCAGTCTTGTATCCAAGACAAAATACGGGAGTAAAGCCGGCAGAAACAACAGTTGCGCCTGCGGCAATAGCGCCTGCGGCGACAGTAACGTATGTCAATAATGCATTTAGTCCAGCGAGCTTGAGCGTAGCGGTTGGGAGCACGGTCCAATTTGTGAATGGCGGCACGTCGAATATTCGCATTCCATCTGGCCCGCACCCAGTCCACACGAGTTTTCCGGAGTTTGATTCTGACACGCTTGCGCCAGGAGAAAGCTATAGCTTCACATTTACGAATCCGATGACGCTGAAATATCACAATCACTATAATCCCGACGCAAAGGGACAGGTGGTTGTAGAATAGTTGACACAAAACACCGCCTTTTCAAAGGCGGTGTTTTGTTTTAGGCTGAAGATATGGGTAAAATAATCGGCGTGATGATTGGAGTAGCTGCGATAATCGCGGTAGGTATTATTTTGCGTGGTCAGCTGAAGGGCGGAGGCGATGAGCCGCTCGTTGCGTGTCAGGCAAATTCAGATGTTGTGTCTCATGATAAAAAATTAATATTTACTCTTGCGCTGAACGGAAAACGGAAAGAAGCGGCACAATACGATCTCGACAGCGTGACAATTGCTGATAATGGGATCGCGTTGAATTCAAACGTGGAAAGCGCGAAGCTCATCGGACCATTCCACGCCGGATTAGTTGATACTGCGATGGTAGTAAAAAACACCATCGAGATAACGCCGGTAAAAGACGTAAGAGAAAAAATGACACAAGAAGTGAAGCTGCGCGTACTCGCGGCATTGCGGGATAAAAAACGAAACACAATCACGAGAACGTCGGCGCTGTGCGAGGCAACAATTGTGCACACGCTTCCTCCAGCGGCACCCCCTGCGCCAGTTGCCGTGCCAAAACCGAAGCCACCAATTTTGATTAAGGACGAATCGGGCAATTGGGTAGAGCCAAAAAAACCCGCGACAACAGAATCGAAAACAGGGCTTACAAAAACGCCATCATTTACAACGAAGTTTCAAAAATATATTACCGACAACGTGACGCAGCTCAGTGTAGTCGTGAAGCCGGAAGATCTTGCAGGGAAAACGATAGCGGGGATCGAAATTGCGACCGCTGCACGAGGGTATACATTGCCGCCGGTGTATCATGCTGACATGAAGCTGAACGACGGCAATTGGTATAACGCCGATTGGAAGTGTAGCGATGTCGGCGAAGCATTCCGTTGCCTAGGAACGAACGCACTCGAAGCGGGGAAATATAGCGTTGTTGCGTTGAATTTTCAAGGATTAATCGATTCGCCTCCGGCATTTTTAAACGCAAAATTGTTAGCACCAGACGGGTCGATAGCGGTCGGGATCGACATCCCTTTCGTTGCGGGAGAATAAGCAGATAACCATGGTTACCATCCGAACGCTCCGCGTCGAAGAAGTCGACGCGACAACGAACACGATCAATCGGCTGCTGCAACAGTTAAGGCCCGGAGTGGATCGCGTAGGTGCAGCAGGGATCGCAGAAGAACTCAAAGACCCGAAGCACGTTCAGTTATTCGTTGTTGAGGACAAGACAAAGAAAGGAGAAGATGCAATTGTCGGTATGGCGACGGTAATTTATTTTTGGAAATTAACGCGACCGCAGGTTGAAATTCATGACGTAGTGCTTGCGGAGGCATATCGTGGGCAGGGGATTGGGCGACAGTTGATGGAGCGGGTGATCGCATCAGTGCGAGCACGTGCGCAGATCGAGAAGAAACAGATAAACATCAAACTTACAAGCAGACCAGAGCGCGTTGCAGGAAATGCGCTCTATCAAAAAATGGGATTCACTATGGTGGCAAAAGCGGAGCCCGGCGAACGTGGTACCAATCTATACGAGTTGAAAATCACCCCGAGGTAACCCTTGACCTTTAGCACGCACAAGTAGAGCATGGTGGGTGTTGGGGCAGTTTCTTTAAACGCGTAGTAAGGAGGCCGCAATGAGCAAGCCGAAAACGCGTTATTGGCTGTTAGTGCCACTCGTCGCGGCCGCGATATACGCATTCTACGAGTGCGGATATCGGTCGCGCGAATTTTGGGGGTACTACCGTTTTCTTTTGAACGAGCCGCCGATTTGGGACGCGACGCCGGAGCAGGAGCAGGTAGTCCGAGCGGCATTTCGGGTACCGCAACGAGGAGTGATCGAGGCAGTACTCGCGGTGACGGTCGCGGAGCATTTGCTCGACTATTGTTCAGAAGAAGAGCGTGCCGCATATGCATCTGCGGGGGTCGGTGGTCTTTGTACGGAGTCTGGCGAGGTGTTTGTGAAAGCACAATACATCTCGCCGCAGGTGCTATTCCACGAATTTGTACACGCCGCAGTATATGCAACGCCGCGAAAGGAGGAATTTGCGTGGCGTTGGAGCGAGATTTGTCCGGAAAAGACATATCTCGGGAAGGCGTGGATAGATATGAGTCCGGACGATGCGTTACGGGAATGCTTTCTCGAGCCGCGCGCCGCAATGTCCATGGACGAAGACGTGGCGATCTTTGGACAGGAGCTCCTCTTTTTTTTAAGCAATACCGATACATACGACGGGCCATTACGTGGTCCGTTCGGGAAGGCGCCGTGCTGGGGAAAGATGGCCGACGTTTTTCTCGATTTCAGGTTCATTGACGCGTCACAACGTAGCACGTTCGACGCAAGATAGGCGCTGGGCTATTCGTAGCAAGCGCCATTTTTATACTTTTCCACAACGACTGTCAATAGCGCTACGATATAATAAGAGAAACAAGGTCGAGAACCAAATTAATTTTTTATGGTTGTTGAAAATTGGATTGATGTATTGGTAGGATCATTGCAAAATCTCTGGCGTTTACTCGTTGGACTTTTGCCGTCACTCATTGGCGCCGCAGTTGTACTGGTCCTCGGCCTCATTGTTGCTGCGGGGCTTGAGCGGCTCGTGGAGCGATTAGTGTATTACTTGAAGCTTGATCGATTGCTTGCAAAGCTTGGCATCGAGCATTGGTTAGAACAAGCAAGAATCGAATTGAACGCCGGACATTTTTTGGGGCGAGTGGTATACTGGTTTATCCTAGTAGCATTTCTATTGGCTGCGTCGGATATTTTGGGTTTCACGGCGCTCTCGAATTTCTTACGTGATGTTTTGTTGTATATCCCGAACGTGCTCATTGCAGCGCTCATCGTGCTTGCATCGGTCGCCGCCGCAAACTTTTTAAAAGGCGTGGTGGTCGCATCGGTATTTGGCGCGCGACTCCATGCAGCAAAGTTCTTGGGGCTAGGTACGTGGTGGATTGTGGTGATTTTCGGATTATTAACCGCTGCTGCGCAATTGAATATTGCGGTTGCGATTATTAATACCATTATTACCGGGATGATTGCGATGATTGCGCTCGCAGGCGGACTCGCGTTCGGACTTGGTGGCCGCGACGTTGCGGAGCGCTGGCTCGAACGGCTTGAAGATGAAGTGACGCACAAGGAGAAATAACAACGTACTCGTTACAAAAAACCGCGCGTGAGGCGCGGTTTTTTGTACAGTGGCGCGTCGAAAGGAATTTGATATAATAAAAATATGGCCGCGCAGCAAAAAGTAGCGTTGGCATTCATTGCGCTCGTGTGTGGTGCGGTGTTTATGTTGAGTGCAGTAACAAGTCGTGCGGCAGAGAACGAAGAAAGTATCGACATGCGCCCACTGCGCGCCGCTGCGAACAATGCTGGAAATTTGGGGACGGCGCTCTGGGCATACGATTTTCAAAACGCGACCGAGGACGAAGTGCAATCGCGCGCAAACGCGCTGATCGGAGAAATAAATACGTTCGAAGCTCAAGAGCGGCAAAAGTCACTCGACCAATTCGGAGATTTTGTTGATCCGCTCCCTGGAATGAAAGCGGCGTTGCTGAAAAAAGCATTGGGCGTCCTGGCCGCAAAGGGGAAGCTCGATGGCTTGCTTTCCGATGGCGACGCAAAAAATATCGTGGTGCAATTCGACGTCGAAACGTTGGCGCGCGCGGTACGCGAAGGGCCAGTACTTGCTTCGACATACGGGCACTTCATGGGCAAAACCGCCGACGGAAATGGTTTTGGCGTACTGGCGCCCCCGGGTATAAAGGCGATCTATCTTATGAAAGGCAATACGATTGTCAAAGAAGCGTCGGCGCAAAACAATATCGCCGTTTTCACATTTGACGAACTTGATCGGGTCATCGCAGGAGGCGGAGGAGCAGTAGCAATGCTCTATGAATTCAATCCTGAAGCGCAGACGTACGTGCTGCCAGGAAGCGTTGCAACCGCAGAAGGATTTGGCGACGCGAAAGATATCGAGGGGGTGGCGACCGCATTGAAGTCCCGTTCCGGTGGTATTGCTGGGATGATTACGCTCTTAGCGCACAACGGACGCACGTGCGTTGCGCTTGGAGCTCCCGTGCTCGCGCGTAGCGGAGTCAAAAATTTTCTTGCACAAACAAGCCAGATATTCGGAGTATGGTTTGGCGCAGTCGTGCGCGTATTTGAAGATATGTTCGGCGCAATTTGGCGTATATTCTCACCGCGCGCATCCGCGGCAGGAGAAGTGTTTGCATCGCGTTTTTGTGCAGGCACTGACGAGTCCGGAAATATTGCCGCGCCGATCGTGAAAATCAGCGGGGGTGAATTTTCGGACAAAAGCGTCGTACGCATCAACGGCGTGGATCAAGAAACGGTGTTGGAGAAGGGCATGCTCATCGCGACCGCTCCAAAGGAGATTGGGGTAGCAGGCGCGGCAGTAGCGATCAGCATCGTGGCATATCCCGAGTTCAAGCTCGTGGTCGGTGGAGCGGGGTTTAACCCGGGAGCAATAATCCGCGTGAACGGCGAAGACGTACCGACCATAGAGCGAGCGGATAAAACGTTATCCGCCGCAGTGCCAGTCAAATTTAGAGGCAAAAATCCGGTGCTGCTCACGGTCTATAACCCAATTTCACAAAAAGAATCATCGCCCGCAGTCGAAACATGGGTTCCTCCGAAAGATAAGCCGCTTGCGCCAGGACTAAAGGCGTTCGTGATCGCCTCCGCGCGCGCGATCGGGCAACCGATCGACGCCATTGAGCCACAAGATCTCGGGCGAAACTATCAATACTATTATGATTTATGGAAGTCAGTCATTGCACAGATGAAATAATATGACGATGCCGAGAAAAAAAATAACGGCCTTTGCGAGTGTTGGCGGAACGATTTTTTTCATTGCGCTTTCTTTTTTAACCGCTCGCGCCGCAACGACGATTTCGTTTTTGTCGTGCACTGCAGTAAGCGTTACCACCACAGAGGCCGGCGGCACATTAAACTATAATGGCGTCGCGAACTCGGTTGCGCTTGGAGGATCAGGCTCGTATGCGTTGTCGCCAGCTGCAATATCGGGGCAGCAATATAGCTTTACGATGTTTCCCGTTGGAGATGATGGCGCTGGCATCACTGCCTGCACTGGCGCGACGCCAACACAAACGACAACAAGTCCGCGGGTAATAGAAGATGCTACAAAAACAAACCCATCTATCACGTCTACGGAAGTAATATTAGAGACGCCAAATTTCACGACGAGAGAATACCAAGCCGTAATTGCGCGGGTAGACACGCGCGTTTGGGAACCTTTTGAGTTGGTGAGGTTGTCTTTGATAACGTCGGTCTGTGACCCGTGCGATTGGTTGACGCAAGTAGAATGGGGGCTCATAACCGCATCGGAGGCGCTCAGCTTTTCCAACGGAGCACAAAATTCATGTCCGAATCTCACCGCCACACCATGACGAAAGGATTTTTAAAATATATTCTCCTCAGTTTTCTTTCCGCCGCGACCACCCTCACGAGTGTGGTATTGCCAACCACTCCAGCCTTCGCGCAAGCAACAAAAATAAATAATTCAGACGCGGTTAGAGACGACGCGGACTTTCTACGCAAAAATGCAGAGATACTCGAAGACATTACGAAGCAAATAAATGAATTTGCAGAAAGCGCTATTCTAGGGAACATTACCAATTTCATCGAGTTTGTATTGAGAAAAAACGAAAAACGAATAGCAGAGATACGGCAGCAAATAAAAAACGCAGGAGAAGACCAAAGGAAAATTGCGGAAGCGCTCGAGGAGATTAATCGATCGTTCAAAGGAACGTCGCAAATGTATCCAGCGGGAGTCGATGGGAAGCCAGAACAAGCGGCAAATACAACGGAGGTAAATCTTAATCATGTTTTAGATAATATGATTAGAGCATATAAAACTTTGGCATTCGGCAAAGGAAGCGGGCCGGGAAGGGGGGAGACGTTTTTCCAACGTGATCTGAAAGAATTAACGGACAGAAAAAGAAAAATCGCAAATGAGCTGCTCGATACATCGACGCAATATCCAACATCATTCGGATATGACCCGATAAAAGCAAGCCCGCTTGTGATTAAAGAAGAGACCGAGCTGTTGCAGGAATTAAAGAAATATCTAGAAGCAGTAAGCAAAATAACAAGCACCAAAGAAGATCTTGAACGGGAAATTCGAGATGTTGTATTCACGCTAGATTTTTTACTTGACACGACTCCAGAAAATATTGCACGCGTGCAGAGAATTCTGAACAGGACAATAATAACGATAAATAGCAAACTTTTGTTGATCGAACAACAAAAACAGAAAAATGAATCGATATTTTACAGCGAGAAAAGAGAAGAAAAGCAATCCAGCGGAGACGGAAGCGATGAATCGTTATTAAGCGACGCGCTGTTCCTCCACATATACGAGCTATTAAATGAAGGCAAGCCATTACCACCAGAAGTCTTGGATGAACTTTTCCTCTTGAGTCGAGCGCAACTGGCGATTTCCATAGCGGAGCTACAAAACGCATTGTTGAAAAATGGTTATGCTGTAATCAAAGACGAAGAAACGATAATCGGTATTGCGTGGATTTCAGAAAAAGGCGATCTTGAGCTGTTTCCGTGGGCGACCGTGGGGGTCATGGATCCGATTTCACTCACGAAACTCAAGGGGCTCAAATTTGTTATGTTCGACAGCAATGAGCGAAGAGGCAACGAAAGCGTGGCAGAATTCAACGTAAATGCTGTTGCGCAAGGGGCAGCGCCTCCCGAAGAATTTTTGAGCGGTCCATGGACGGCAGAAAAAATGAAGAAACTCTTCGGCGAAGAATTTTGGCTCGAATTTTTAGCGTGGCGCAAAGAACA
>CAYICF010000024.1:0-7743 GCA_964361805.1 uncultured Candidatus Saccharibacteria bacterium | reverse complement strand
GCGCCGCACCATATCCTTCAAGCGCCCACACTTCCATTTCTCCGAAACGCTGTCCGCCAAATTGCGCCTTACCCCCCAGTGGCTGTTGCGTAATCAATGAATACGGACCAATAGAACGCATGTGGACTTTGTCTTCTACGAGATGATTCAGCTTCAACATGTAGATAATGCCAACCGTTATAGGCTGACCAAACGGCTTACCGTTCCGGCCGTCGTAGGCCGTGATTTTCCCTGTTTCTGGAAGCCCAGCTTTTTTTAACTCCTCTTTAATTTGCGCTTCGGTTGCTCCAGCAAGCGCTGGAGTAATCGCTCGATACCCAAGCGTTTTTGCAGCCCAGCCAAGATGTGTTTCTAAAATCTGCCCGATGTTCATACGCGAAGCGACACCCAAGGGATTCAAAATGATATCAACCGGAGTACCGTCGGCTAAATATGGCATGTCTTCTACTGGACGTACTTGTGAAATAACGCCTTTGTTCCCGTGACGACCTGCGAGTTTGTCTCCGGCTCGCGCCTTGCGTAATTGCGCAACCTCTACCTGCACGCGCTTAATAATGCCTGGCTCCAGCTTGTCTCCTTTTTCGCGCGAGAAAATTTTTACCCCAACCACACGCCCGTATTTGCCGTGCGGCATAGTGAGCGACGTATCTTTGACATCACGCGCTTTTTCGCCAAAAATCGCTCGCAGCAACCGCTCCTCTGCGGTCAGCTCACTTTCACCCTTCGGCGAAATTTTACCGACCAAAATATCCCCGGCGTGCACTTCGGCGCCGATACGCACAATACCCTCTTCGTCCAAGTTACGCAGTTTTTCTTCGGAAACGTTTGGAATATCCGGCGTTGTTACCTCGGGACCAAGCTTGGTGTCGCGCACATCGCATTCAAAATCTTCGATGTGAATTGAGGTGAATGTATCATTTTTTACGACACGCTCCGAAAGAATGATGGCGTCTTCGAAGTTTGCGCCGCCCCACGAAACGAATGCGACCAGTAAATTTTTCCCGAGTGCCAATGTTCCGTGATCAATCGATGGGCCATCAGCGAGTACGTCCCCCTTTTTGACATGTTCTCCTTTTTCTACCCGCACACGCTGCGAAATACACGTCGCTTGATTGGATCGCTTAAACTTATGCAACTCATATCGATCGATACCCGATTTTGTTCGTACCGCAATATGTTTTGCGTCCACTGAGATAACTTCGCCTGTCTCTTTTCCAACTACCATGAGCCCCGATCCACGCGTGGCGCGATCTTCCATACCGGTGCCGACATATGGCGCTTCGGAAATTACCGGCACGACCGCCTGTCGTTGCATGTTGGAACCCATAAGTGCGCGGTTTGCGTCGTCGTGTTCCAAAAATGGGATGAGCGATGTCGCGACGCTAATCGACTGCTGTGGCGCGACGTCCATCAACTCAACCTCGTCTTTCGTGCATACTCCTGGCTCACCATTAATACGCGCCTCGATCGTGCTCCCTTCGATTCGGCCCCGATCGTCGACGTGAACGCCTCCATGCGCAATGCGATATTTTTCCTCTTCCAACGCGTCGAGCCATACTATTTCGCCAGTCAACTTACCTTTCTTCACCTTCAAATATGGTGTTTCCAAAAAGCCAAGCTCATTTAACCGTGCGAAGTTCGCCAAGTGATTCACCAAACCGATGTTCGCGCCTTCTGGGGTTTCAATCGGACAAATACGGCCGTAGTGACTGCGATGCACGTCGCGCACTTCAAATCCGGCTCGTTCACGCGTGAGTCCCCCTGGGCCCATGGCCGAAATACGACGTTTGTGTTCAAGCTCGGCTAATGGATTTACCTGATCCATGAATTGCGAAAGCTGCGAAGACGAAAAAAATTCCTTCACCACCGAAATCATCGGTCGGGCGTTCACAAGTTGTGCCGGCGCCATTGTGTCGATGTCGAGGGTCGACATGCGATCCTGCACAATGCGACGCATGCGCGCGAGCCCCACGCGCAATTTATTCGCCAAGAGCTCTCCCACCGGACGCACGCGACGATTGCCGAGATGATCAATATCGTCTGGCTCTGCGCTTTGTTCGTTGTTCAATGTAATAATTTCGCGAGTGATGTAAACCAAGTCGTCGAAGCCAAGCAGGCGTCCATTCGCGCCATCTTTGCCCGACGCGGTTCCTTTGACCTTCATTGGCGCGTCCCCTTTCTTATAGTAGTCCTCTAAGCGCTGATTCATTTTAAATCGGCCGACAGATGACAAGTCGTAACGATCTAGGCGGTTGAACATCGCGTCGATTAAGCTTTTTGCGTTGTCTGCGGTTGCTAAATCACCCGGACGAAGGCGTTTGTATACTTCAAGATATGCTTCGTCCTGAGTTTTGCCACCGCTCTTTTTCAGTGTCTGAGTGATATATTTTTTGGCATCGTCGCCGGGGAAAAGCTTCGCAATCTCTTCGTTTGAAACACCGCCAAAAATTTTTAGAATGTCGGTCACGGCCGCTTTGCGTCGGCGATCAATTTTGACGCCGATGAAGCCGTCGGCGTCCGTTTCAAACTCAATCCACGCACCACGATTGGGGATAATTTTTGCCCCAAATAATTTACGGCCCCTCCAGAGGTTTGCCGTAAAGTAGACGCCCGACGAACGAATGAGTTGTGATACAACGACGCGCTCCACGCCGTTAATAATAAATGTGCCGCGCGGCGTCATAATCGGAAAATCGCCAAAATACACCTCTTGTTCACGTTGTGTCTTGTTGCGATTGTTGACAAGCTTTGCCTTGACACGCAAGGTTGCCTCATACGTTAACGCCTTGAACTTCGCATGCTCTTCGTCGTACTTGGGCTCATCAAAATAAAAATCGAGGAAGTGGAGCTCGAGGTCTTTCCCTGAATGATGGGTAATTGGAGAAACTTCTCGAAACAGCTCTTTAAGCTCGCTTTTCACAAAGCGAGCATATGAATCTGTTTGAATCTCGACGAGGTTTGGCTGTTCGACGAATGCGCCCGGGTGGGAGGAGAACACCTTTGTGGGGAGTCGTTGTGCCATAGCGACTTATAGGTTTTTCAAACTGGTTATGCCTACTTAATAATGAAAAAACGCCCTAGATAACAGGGAATCCCTATCTTTTGAATCATCGAAATAGTCCAATCAATATAATTTGCAATTGTAGAGGATGAGGGTGTTTGTTGTCAAGTGGGTGAATAGAGGCCCAAGGGCATGATGCTTTCTCGCTATCGCATGCTTGAATGAGAAATACTATCACAACTCACGATCGTGAGTTGTGATAGTGGAGATGATCTTTTTGGGGGATAAAAATTCTTTTCTGTCGTCTGACGGGTTCGAATGTAAATCGCAGTGCTATCGAATCTCCCCTTTCTTGTGTCGAATAAATTCACGAAAATTTTCCAAGAATTCGATGAGAAATTGAAATGGGAGCTCGATGATTAAATTAATCGCGATGACGAGCACGTTAAACTGCGCGAGCCCGGCGATGATCCACTGCCCCAGCGTCACGAGCGGCATGGCAAAAAGATCAAGCACAAATCCTCCAACCGTTGCTTCCTCTGGCGCAAAACTTAACTCTTTTGCGCGATTTTGAATTTTGACGCCCGCCGCTGCAACGAGTGATGTGAATAATATAAATACGACGATGTTTGCAATGTTGAACGAGAGGCCTTGGAGCAGTCGAATCAAAAACCAAAACGAAATGCCAAAGGTCGCGAGATATGAACCGTAGATGATCGCGCCGCTCACGATGCCGCGTTTCTTTGGAACTGTGACGCGATAGACGCGCTCTTCTTCGGCGAGAACAATGCGTCGCACTTCGGCAATGGCGAGATCGAGGTTTGACCCGCCCGGCATTTTAATTGCGCCCACAATCGCCCCCATGAGGAGTGGCGGGAAAATGATATTTAAAAAAGTATTCAGCGCCGAAAAATCGCTTTTGATGAGATAACGCTCGATCGGAATTTCGATTGCGATTGCAATCGCAATTTTTGAAATAAAAAATGAAATGACGCTCAACCACGCCAACCGATTCAGCCGAGATTTTTCTTTTAAAAATCTTTCGCCGTATGCACGCTCGACCGCTGCGCCAAGCTCCACCTGATCTTCAAATATCTTCCGTCGCAGCGCCGCGTCCCCTGTCCCTCGCGCGATATCTCCAATTAAAAAGAATGCTGCGTTGTATCGATTGCACAGCTCGAGAAGCGCGTGCGTTTCTCGAGCTTCCATGAGTCGCCTCATGCGTATGCGTACTCCTGGAACTTCGCTTGCGATCCGCTTCGCGTCTTCTCCGCTCAACGCATCCCAATTGGGATAGAGCGATTTAAATAGCCGATAGGTCAGTCGATCTTCGTCAACACGAAACAATGCACGCTGTAGCGCGATCGAAAATGCAAGCGTTTCCTCTTCTGGCTTGAGCGTGCTGCCGCTCAATACCAAATTTGGCTTGATGGTTTGGAATGCTAAATCAAACAACGCGGTCTCTTCTCTGGGCGGAAATAACTTTTCTTCGATGGCATTCCCTGCCATGGCAAACACCCATTCTTCCTCAAGACCTGCGCGCGCCAATGATCGAGCTCCATCTACAATCTTCTGCGCCTCGGGAATCACCGTTTCTGACACGGCGTCGTTCGGGAGATGCCCAGAGCGAATAATATCTTTAATAAGCTGCTCCGCAATCTGCCCACCTGGCGCGAGCAATAACCGCCGCTTTAATACGCGAAGAATCGTTCTCTTGCGCAATAGATGCTCGTCTTGATAATCGATGATATTGCGCACTTTTTCATAAAATAATGCGATTTTTGCTGCAATTTCATCAACGTGAATTTTGCCAGTTCCGGGAACCGGCGCTGTCCCACGAGGAACGGCGTCCTCTGCGGCGAGAAACCCCTCAATTGCTTTCGTGAGTGCCATACTCCTCTATTCTACTCTACCTCAGATATTTCGCTCGCGCAGTATCATGTTCGTCAAATGTCATGCTGAAAATCGTTTCACTGGTTTTGGGACGAGAAAGATAGTAGAGATATTCGGTTTTTGTTGGCGTAAGGGCTGATGCAATGGCCTGCGCGCCTGGATTGCCAATTGGTGTCGGCGGAAGTCCGGCGTGCTGATAGGTGTTGTATAGCGAATCAATAGCGAAATCTTCCCGGCGAAGTGGCGCGTCGATGCAATTCCGTGGCGCACCATTACACTTTGCGTAGAGGACGGTCGCATCTATTTGCAATCCCATACCGAGCGCTAATCGATGCGCAATAATCCCCGCAACGACCGCCTGATCGCCGGGTTTATCGTGTGGAATTTCTTTCTCTACCAACGATGCGATCGTTACATAGTTGTACCATGCACTTCCTTTTGCGCTGAGTTGCGGCCACGCCTTACGCGCAAAATTATCCAGCATTTTCCGTACAACAGTACGCGGCTCGCTTTTCAATGTGAAATAGTATGTATCAGGGAATAAAAATCCTTCCAAGTTTTTCTTGCCCGCAAGCCATGGATATTCGGTGACGAAATTTTTTATCGGTTCTTGTACAATCGCCCCGCTCGGCGTGATGTCAGCTTTCGCCAATCGCCAATCGATATCGCCAACGGTGTCCCCTTCCAATATGCGCACCGCAATCTCTGTCGAGCCTTTTGTTAATTGTTCAAAAATCATAATCGCGCTATCGCTCGCACGCAATAAATAGAACCCTGGTTTGATGATGTGTGCGCCGCCCGAAATCCATCCATACACCACGAATCCTTTTGCAGAACGAATAAACTGTGCACGCTCAAGCGCTCCGGCAACCGTCCAAAGCTCTGCGCCTTTTTCAACCTCAAACTCCCTTGCTTCTCCGATGCTTCGCGTTAATGGAGAAAGCGTATATGCAGCAAATGACACGATAAGCGCGACGAAAATAGTGGAAAGGAAAAAGTAGAAGGTAGAAGGGGTCTGGTTCATGGGAATAAAAAGTTTCTATGCTTAGAACGATTCGCGAAGCGCGATACTCTGGATAATCCCAATCAATAAAAATATCGCGATGATATTTGATCCTCCATAGCTTACCAAGGACAATGGCACTCCCACTACTGGTAATAAACCGGTGGCAGAACCGACATTGAACATCACGTGAAGCAAGAGTACTATCATTGCTCCCAGACACAGCAACCGAGCAAAATTGTGCTGCGCCGATAACCCAATTGCTGCAATGCGTAACAGTAATATCATCATTGCCCCAACAACCACCGCGCCACCAACAATTCCCCACTCCTCGATTATGGTGGCGAAAATAAAATCGTTGTGCGCTTCCGGCAAAAATCCTAGCTGCGCCTGTGTGCCCTGCTGAAATCCCTTTCCAAGCCATCCACCAGAGCCAATCGCAATTTTAGATTGAATCACGTTATAGTTCGCCCCCAACGGATCGCGTTCGGGATACAACAATCCGATAATGCGTTCTTTTTGATAATTGGCAAGCAAATTACTCCACCCCCATACCACCATTGCAACCGCGAGCACGATTCCGATGATGATATGTCTCGCTCGAATACCGGATACAAAAAAATAACCAACGAGTAACCCCACGACAATCATTGCGCTTCCCATGTCTGGCTGAGCAAGAATGAGCGCGACAGGAATGGCTGCGTAGCACAACGGAATGCATATATTCCCAAGATATGCGATCCCCACGTGTCGTCGCGCAAAAAAATACGACAACACGACAATAAGCGCTACTTTTGCAAACTCTGATGTTTGTAATTGAAACGGACCCGCGACGAGCCACGCACGTGTTCCACGAATAACTGGCCCGAACAATTGCGTTGCCACGAGCAACACAATTGCAACTCCATATAACGCGAGCGCCAGCGCGCGATGATGCGTCAATGGACGAAAATCGATCAGGCAACATGCAAACGCAACGATCGCGCCCATAATGATCCACGCTGTTTGTGGCAACACAAGCTGAGGCGCCGCGCTCGCAATGGCGACTAGCCCCACTGCACAAAGCACTACTACCGACCCCCAAAGCCAATAATCGATTTTGAAAAAATAAGACGACATAAATGAGATGCCTGACTTCCTATTAAAACGCATCTAGACTCCGCCTAACGCGTGGCTTCGATAAACATACGCGTCCGATCCGGATCCAATGCGCCTTTTCCTTGCGTAGTAATCGGGATCGTAATTTTGAATGCACGTTCGCTAAATGGCGCAATATTTTCCAGGCTTGTACGTGAGGCGTTTATATAGAGCCCCTCTTGATCAAGCAATGCGGCATTCACGATCGTCTTTCCGAGTGCATATGGATTGTTATTCTGGACCACGCCTTCCACGCTCGCAAATTTTTCCGACACACTCGTTTTTAATTCGCGCGTTTGTACCTCTGGCCGCACGAGCGTTGCGCTCGATTCCCATACAATATTTTCAATGATCACGTTGCTTCGTAAAATTTTTTGAAAATCAACCGTAAGCGCGGGCAGCACGATGCCGCGCAGTTCACCCGCATAAATTCCGACTTGTTGCGTCGATGCAAGCAGTTCTTGCCCATACTTATCTGCCAAACGAATCGTATACTCAAACTTTCGCGCGCCGTAGTTTGGGTTTGCATTTTGAATTTGCATCAATACCGTTGTGCGACCGTCGCCTGCATCAAATAATTGGAGCGGCAACGCCTGGAGTGGCTTTAGTTTTTTGATTGCGCACGGCGTGCATGGGCCGCCACAATCGATCTCCTCATCGCTTTGATTTTGTTTGTTATCGATGCATGTGGGGGCGGGCCTCAACAGTA
>CAYICF010000023.1:0-8664 GCA_964361805.1 uncultured Candidatus Saccharibacteria bacterium | reverse complement strand
ATTGTACAACGCCTTGAGACGTAACCTCAAGGAGCGCATAACGACATCCAGCAGCGGATGCGCGGCGCAAAAATCGCTGCAAAAAAAATCGTCCCGGCATGCTATTCGAGGTGGTGTTGCGTCGCGAATCGTTGCCAATTTTAATACGCACCGAAGATACAAGCGCGGTCTTGTGTCCCACAGCTTCAAGCATCGCATTTACAAGTTCAAGCGTTGTCGACTTCCCCTTAGTGCCAGTGACGCCCAACACAATAATCTGACGCGACGGGAAACGATAAATAACCGCCGCAAGCCATGCGACCAAAAAATGATAGAGTTGTTTGAGTGTGTATAATATATGTTTCATCGTAAAGCAATAAAACAAATGTAGGTAGCGAGAACGATCACGCCACCTACATTTGCTGTTTTTACGTTTTTCATTTCTTCTTGAGCGCCTCCTTCAGTCGCAATTTAAAATCAGTAACCGCCGGATCAATTTTCGCAATCGTTGTCCGCGCTTGTACACGGGAATAGCCAAGCCCAACAAGCATTTCCTCAAGCTCGGTGTCGGACTCCATGCGTAACAAAAGCTGCGGGTCGGCCGAAACAAGCGTCAATTTCCCCTTCAATTCAAGGACCACGCGCTCCGCCGTTTTCTTACCAACTCCCGAAACCCGAGTCAAAAGCTCCGTTCGTCCTTCGTTAATCGCAGCAACGAGCTGATCAATCGGCGCAACCGCAAGAATACCAATGGCCGACTTTGGGCCAATGCCTGAAATCGAAATCAATTTTTCAAACAACTCAAGCTCTTTAGCGCGCAAAAAACCATAGAGCTCCAACGCATCTTCGCGCACATGAAGATAGGTAAAAAGATTGACCTTCGTGCCGATGTCGGGCAAATCGGCAATAAGATGCTTGGGAAGCACAATTTTCAAGCCGATGCCGCCAACATCCACCACGACGAACGACTCTTTTTTGTGCGCAATAATGCCAGAAATAGTATAAATCATCTACTTATATGTAAGCACGTATTGACCGGCTAATAAAGTCGATCTATGCTTTACTTAAAATCTGTTTGGCATTTCACGCTTTACCTTATATGTTCCGGAGGGCGCAATGATTCACTACATCTACGCCAAAACGCTCTGTCGGAAAGCAGTTGCACGGGCGTTTCGCGGCAAGATCATGAAAGCAAAAAGTCCGATCCCAGAGTTCCCTGTGCGCATCAAAATCGAACCGCGCGAAATCGTATCCACGCTCCTCGTCTGTACGCGAAACCGTCGCGACGCACACACGCAAAACGACAACGGGTGCGATTGTCGCAAAAACATGCGGCACGTCGAAGAGGCATACGCCTTCATCGTTCCGCTCGAACCCAACAAAGAGGCAAATACTTGACCGTGCCTCTTTTTTCTTATAAGCTACAGCTATCATCCAGTAACCAGTTACTAGTAGCCAGCAACAAGAGTTATGCCAATTACTGATTCCGCAAAAAAAGCCCTGCGCCAGAATAAAAAGCGACGCGCCGAAAACCTCACAAAAAAAGAGGCGTTCAAAGATGCAATAAAAAAATTTAAGAAACTCGTAGCCACAAAAGACATAAAAGGCGCAATAGCGGCGCTCCCACTCGTCTACCAAACACTCGACAAAGCGGCGAAAACGAACGTGATTCCAAAAAACACTGCCGCCCGCCTGAAGTCCCGTCTCGCCGGAAAACTAACAAAGCAAATAATCTAAGAGCGCGGTGTCATACAACGTGCGGCCAGATTTCACCGCAACGTCATAGTCAGCAAATTGTAATTTCTGGGCTCCTCGTGCGTGATACGCAAGACAATTAAAAATATAAGCTGAGTCTTCGCGGGCAAGTAAACGCTCAAGGAGCGGGAGCGCCCGGTCGAGGCTTTGTCCGGAAGCAAGTACGCCCGCGGAAGCAAAAACATTTGTAGTCGAAGTTTGCGATACAGCAATTTCGCCGCCCAATGAAAATCGCTCGAGCTCAGTAACAACTCCCCAACTATCGCCCCTGTAGACGAAGGCAAGTGATTGTAAAAGCGTCGGAGTAAGTCGCGCATGAAGCCGGCTTGCTTCTTGTTTAATAAATGTCTCAAATGCGAGGCCGGCAAGCATCGCGAACTCCTGCACGAGAGCTGGAGCGGAAGCAACAAATGCGAATTTCTTTTTCGGAATATCGTCGGCAACCACGACAAAGGTCGCATATGGTACCGTAAGCACAGCACGCAAAAAAGCATCGGCTTGTTTTTCAAGCTTTTCGGGAACTGGAAAATAATTTCGTACGATAAAAAGCTGTGCCGAACCAAACAATGATGGCGCTGTTGCCGCCGCGGCAAGTCGCGACCACGCATCGTCATCCTCGCAATCAAATGACTGCACGGTGTACACTCCGTGTTTTTTAACATATTGCGCAACAATCTCCTGTAGCTTCCGCTGCCGCCGATACGAATCCGCCCCGCATAAAAAGATCAACATAATATCATCACGAAGCGATACGACAATTCTCCATTCTTCGTTTTTATATTTTCATTTTCTGCTCATTCTTCGATCATTATTTCTTTCTGCGGAATCAGCTTCGGATCAGTGGGCAACACAACAAAGAATGTCGTACCACGGTTGAGTTGCGATTGCACTGAAATCTTTCCGCCGTGCCGAAGAATGATATTTTTTGCCAAATACAGACCTAATCCCGACCCTTCCGTCGCAAAACGCATCACATTGTCCGCACGAAAAAATTTCGTGAATAATTTATGAAGCGCCTCAGGTGGTATGCCAACACCAGTATCGCTAATGCGCACATCAACAAAAGGCGCGTCGACGCGCAATGCAAGCGTAAGCGTCACCGATCCATTTGGCACATTATACTTCACCGCGTTATCAATAACATTCGAAAGAGCGAGACCCAATTTTTGCGCATCGAATGTCAACGGCAACGTTGTAAGCCCTGCATGATCAAAATAGATATGTACATTATATGACGTGGCGACAGTTTGAGCATCTGACAAAAGCCGATCAAGAAACTGAATAAAATCTCCTTGCTGAAACGCGTAGCCATATTTTCCGCCCTCAAGCTTTGCGACGTCAAGTAAGTCGTCAACAATTTTCAATAGCTTCTTCGCGGCAAGCGTACCAGTCGTCGCCATCTCACGGCCCGCCTCTGACAACGACTCTTTGGCAACACCCTCAAATGCCCAATTCACCGCCGCAAGCGGCGTACGCAATTGATGTGCTGCAACCGTTAAGAAATCGCTCTTCGAGCGGAGAATCTCATCTTCGCGGCTACGATCGCGCGCTACTTTTACAAAACCGAGTAGCTCGCCGTCGGGCGCCACAATGCGATGAGTAGTCACGCGAAGATGAAGATCGTCAAAATGTAGATCAACAACTTGCGGAAAAGCGCCCGGCTCTGAACGAGCAACCATGCTCGGCGCAAGCGAAGGGAAGATCGTCTGTATAAGCAATTTCAATTTCGGCTCAGACGCACGATCAAGCGTCAACTTTTGACCCATGACGTCCGTTGCAGAAACGACAAAAATACGCTCAGCGGCGGCGTTGAAAATCAACACACGAAATTCTTCATCGTACGCGACAATCGCATCGCCAAGCTCAGCGATAATACGCGAAAGCCACACGTCCGAAAACGGAGAGTCTTGTGGCGTCGGCGAAGCCGCAGACTTCGGCGATTGAAAAAATCCAAGAAAACCCATATATTCAGGATAGCATTGAACGATATGAATTGGCAGGAAGCAGCAAAGGAGTAACATCGTGGGTAAATGGATTGATTGGATCGTTGGAAAAATGGCGTGCGTATACGGATGGGCGATCATCGTCCCGTACCACGTCATCGGCATCGTGACAGATTGGGTGGAAAACGACGGCAACAAAAACGCCAAAAAAAATACGGAAACGTGGGAAACGGTCATCGACGGCTACAAAGAGGCCGGAGCGAAATTTCGAAGAATGATGGAAGTGCTCCCCGCACACGTCGCCTCAATTGCGCCGCTGCAACGCGTCTTTGCAAAAAGACGCGATTTAGAAAAAGACCCACTGAGACCAGATCACTGCACACGAGACGCGTCGATATTGACCGGCTGACCAATCGCGCTTGAGCTCGCCGAACTCGGACTTTGCCCGACAGAAATCCTTGATTGCGCGAATGGATTCGGCAGTCTCTTGGGACGTTGCTGGCGAAGAAAAACAATCCCCAACATCGTCCTCGCATACGAAACGCATGAACCAAAAAACGAAGGGGCGCCACTCATCTTCGACGACCGAAGAGTGACAAAAGTGCAAACCGCAATACTGCAAACGACGATTGACCGACTGGGAACGTCGTTTCGCGGTCCAAGCAAGCGCGATCAAAAAATCGAGAAGGAATTCGAACGCGAAGGAAACGAGGTGCTGCGCTGGCTGCTCCAAATCTCAAAACATCAGCCTGACATCTTCCGCGAAGTAAAAACGGAATGGGCTGGTGACTGTGTCACATTTTCCCAAGCTTCCGCCTCCGCCGCTAAACCCTAAATGGAAAGCGGCGTTTTTTATCGTCGTTACAGCAGCCGCATCTGCTCCACCCGTTTTGCCAAACTCTGAAATCCAAATTCCATAAAAAACGCACTCAGTTTTGTTTGATCGAGGGGTGCTGCGCGCAGCTCATCGATCATATCAAAGTAGAGCGGCGCATCGCGGTGAATCGTACCAAGTTTTTTTGACAATTTGGCTTCTTCCTCGTGGCCTGTGAATTTTTTCTGCTCGGGTTCGGTGAGTTGCGGCAACGCCGCAAATACGCCCTCAACACTTCCATATTTCTGCAGCAGCGGCAAGATCGTTTTCGGCCCAATCCCCTTCACTCCCGGAATATTATCCGACGCATCACCAACAAAACCTTTATAGTCCGGAAGCTGTGCGGGGCGCAAGCCATAACGCTCCACAACCGCCGCTTCGTTATACCGCTTTGTCTCAGTGACGCCCTTAATTAAAAACTCAGTGATAACCTTGTCGCCCTCAACTAACTGCAATATGTCGAGGTCCCCGGAAAATACACTAATCGTAGTATCGGGCTCGCCGCGGAATCGTTCAACTAACGTTCCGATGATGTCGTCTGCCTCAAACCCGGGGATCTCAAACGTTTTCACGCCAAATACATCAAAGACATCATGCGAACGGCGAAGCTGCGCAATAAGCGCGTCCGCCGTCGGTGGCCGATGCGCCTTATAGTCTTTGAACAATTCATCGCGGAATGTCGGTTCGGGCCGATCAAACGCTGCAGCAATATGACTTGGATGAATTTCGCGAAAAATTTTTAAAAGCACCTGCGAAAGCGCATAGAGCGCGCCTGCGGACTCCCCCTTCGGGGTCGTGAGTGGCGGCAATGCATGAAAAAACCGATGAATCAACGAATTCGCATCAATAAGTAACAAAGTTTTGGGGCCGGTAGTCGCTTGCGTCATGCGATTATGGTACCACGAAATTAAAACTTCATGGATTTCAGAATGTATCTGAGGTTATGCAGATAAAGCTTCCGAAAATGGATGCGCGATTTTCGGAAGTCGGATACTAAAAAAGCTTCGGCTTCGCCGGAGGCACCGCCCTCAAATGTTCATATGCCGCGAGCGTTGCCACGCGGCCTGAGGATGTTCGGTCGAGTAATCCCATGCGCAGCAAATACGGCTCGTAAATATCCTCGAGCGTGTTCGGATCGTCGTTCATGCCCGCGGCAAGCGTGTGGAGCCCCACTGGCCCGCCGTTAAATTTCTTAATTAAAATTTCGAGCAAGCGTCGGTCGGGTTGTTCAAGCCCGAGGTGATCAACCTCGAGCATGTTGAGCGTGGTAACCACCGTTGCGTTATCGATCACAGGAATTGCGTGTACCGAGGCGTAATCACGAACACGTTTTAATAATCGATTAGCAACGCGCGGAGTAAATCGCGAGGCCACCGCAATCGCATGAAGCGCATCCGGCACAACCGTCAAACCTAACAGCAAAGCCGATCGCGCGGCAATCTTTTCAATATCAGGAATATCATAATAATCCAGCTTAAACGAGGCACCGAATCGCGACCGCAGCGGGGCGGAAATCAAGTGCGCCTTTGTGGTTGCCGCGAGCAAAGTGAATGGTGGCAAATCAAGCGAGAGCGTGCGCGCCGCAGGTCCCTTACCAATCACCATATGGAGCTTCCGCATTTCCATTGCCGGATAAAGCACTTCCTCGATCAAATGATTCAGGCGATGCACTTCGTCAACGAAAAGCACGTCGTGCGGTTCAAGATTGGATAAAATTGCGGCAATGTCGCCCATCTTTTCAAGCGCCGGCCCAGAAGTGACCCGCAAATGCGCGCCCAATTCTTGCGCAACGAGATATGCGAGCGTTGTTTTGCCTAAGCCAGCTTGCCCATAAAACAATAAGTGGTCTGGCGACTCGCCGCGCTGCTTCGCGGCCTCCAAAATAATACGCAAATTGCGCTTGGTATGTTCTTGGCCAATATAATCATCCCAGGTCTTTGGCCGCAAGGTCGAATCAACCGTCACGTCTTCAATTGGTTTTTGTTCGTCGGACATAGCTCAAAAAAGCAATAGTGGCTTCTATTAGGTGGTGTTGCGCAAAGACAGAGGATCGATTCGCTCACAGCGGGACTCGAGGACGAGAGTCCAGCAAAATTCACGCTGGAAATTTTGCGCTAGCGAGAGCGAGTCGATCCTCTGTCGAAAACCGCTTGACATAAATCCAAAATCAATGCTATACTCACTCGCAGTTTGAGTTTGGAGACGAAAGTCTGTGGGCATGGCATTTTTCTTAGTATACGGATGATTTGGTTTCGGCTGGATCACTCCTCGGAGAAATGCTAACCTCTTTTGATTTTTATCACAAAGAGTCTTTATAACCTTTCGCTTAACGGCGGGATATTGCCCACAGACTTACTTCTCTAAAATGACGCGAGTGGCCCGGTGACTGAAATCAGTTCCTCAAGCGTCGTCTCCCCGCGAAGCACTTTCAATATTCCATCGTGCTGTAATGGTATCATACCCTGCGTAATAGCAAGCCTTGTGACGCCAACAAGGCTGTTGTCGAGCTGAAGCCCGATTTCGACAGCGTCATCAACGCGAAACAGCTCAAACACACCGACGCGCCCCTTATAGCCAAGTCCATTACATTTCAAGCATCCCTTTGGAGTATACAGCGTAATTTCGGCAGGCGCAGGCCGGGCAACACGCGCCGGAAGCGCCCGCAAAAAAGAGCTTATTTTTTTCTGCAATTCAGGCATCGTCGGTGCTGGGACGCGACACGCCGAGCACAATCGCCGCACGAGTCGTTGCGCAATAATCAAATTGAGCGCGGGCCCAACCGTCGAAAGACTAATACCAAGATCAAGCAATCGAGGAATAGCCGCCGGAGCGCTATTCGCATGCACGGTCGAAAACACGAGGTGCCCGGTCAGTGCCGCCTGCATACCCACTTCAGCGGTGTCGCGATCGTTAATTTCACCAACTAAAATAACGTCGGGGTCTTGCCGCAAAATCGATTTGAGCGCAGTTGCAAAATCATAGCCGGCTTTTTCGTCCACTTGCGTCTGCGCAATGCCCGCGAGGTGATATTCTATTGGTCGTTCGATTGTGACAATTTTTGTCTCCGGAGTTCGTTTGCGACGCAAAAACGCATAGAGCGTTGTCGTTTTCCCGGATCCCGTAGGGCCAGTATTTAAAATCATACCGTCTGGCTTTTGTAATTCTGCTTCAACAATCGCAAGGTCGTCAGCGCGTAGCCCGAGTTGCGGCAAATCAAGTTCAATCGCCGCGGTATAGAGAACACGAAGCACTGCGGTCTCACCAAATTCAGAAGGAAGCACCGACACGCGAATTTCAATTTCTTTGCCCGAAGGAACTTTCATAGTAAAACGACCATCTTGCGGCTCGCGCGAAATATTAAATTTCAATTTCGCAAGCAACTTAATACGTGAGATAAGCGACTGGTAAAGTTCGGCCGAAAACGACGCGGTGACGTCGTGCAGCAAACCATCCATACGATACCGCACACGGACTGCTTTTTCTTGCGGTTCAAAATGAATATCGGAAGCACCGTTCAGTGTTGCGCCAAGAAGAATCTGATCAAGAATCTCTGGGGTCTTTACGGTTTTAAAATCATAGGATTCAAGAGTCTTTCCAATTTCTGCGAGGCTCGCATGGCCACGAAGCGCTGCTTCTTCAGCTGCGGTAATAGCAACCGCATCGGTGATCGGTGCGCGCTCTTGCACAACGCGTTCGTAGAACGACCACACGTGCGCAAGACCAGACAAAGACCCGATCTCAAGCTTGAGTATAAATTGGTCGGCGCGCAATCGATCAATGATCGCGATCGCCTGGGGCAAATTAGGATCAAAGGCCACAAGTAATACTTGTTTCCCGGTACGTTGGATTGGCGCAACACGCGCTGCGCGCGCATCAGCTTCAGGAATCAACGCAAGCGCCTCAAGCTCAACCGGAGCTTTTGACAAGTCAACATAAGGGAGCCCCGCGGCAGTCGCCCGCCGCCTCGCCTCGCGCTCTTCAGAAGCCCGTCGAAGCTCTTGCAGTTGTGTCTGTAAAATATTTGCCATAACGTCAATTTAATCGTATCGAAAAAAGCAAGTAGACACAACAAAAAGGTCGCTATACTATAAATGTGTTGCGCGGCAACTCAAT
>CAYICF010000022.1:7040-8949 GCA_964361805.1 uncultured Candidatus Saccharibacteria bacterium | reverse complement strand
ATCGTCGCCGCAGTTCCGCCAGAGACGACGTAGCGAAAAACAAGCAATAGCGAATTCGCGCGCAAAGGACTGCGCAGTGTTTGCTCCCAGCTCGCACGATATGCAGCAAGGGTGGCAGCCCAATCCGGAAGCGCCTGCACCGCTCGCTCGCTCGCGCTGCCAAGACGAACAGCGAAATCAGCATCCTCGAGTACGCGCCGTAACGCGCGAGTAATTCCAGAAACATCACGAACAGGAACAATAATTCCGTGGACGCCATCATGGATTACCTCACGAGCAACACCAACGTCCGTCATAACAATCGGGCATGCCGCAGCAGCCGCTGCAATCACCGTGCGTCCCCAGCCTTCATAGTCTGAAGTCAAAAGAAATACATCAGCATTCTCGTAATACGGGCGCAAGTCATCTGTCCATGGCAAAAAAATAACTGATTGCGCAATCTGCAAATGACGCGCCATGCTACGCAATGGCTCCAGAAGAGGGCCCGCGCCGACGATAACAAGCCCAGCGCGCGGATACGTCTCGCGAAGTTCCGCAAACGCACAAAGCGCAACATCAATACGCTTTTCTTGTGTCAAACGCGACGCCATCAAAATAATTTGATCGAACTGCGGATATCGTTGTTTCAAGGAAACAACCGGCGAAACAATAGATTTCGTAACAATATTGGTAAAAATTGGCACACGCGTCATACGACTCGCAGGCACGCCAAGCGCGGTAGCACAATAATCCGCAATGCGCCGCGAGACCACGCGCACGTGGTTCGCGCGCGGAATCAGCCATCGCGCGATCATCGCTTGAAGTCGCGGTCGGAGGGACGCAGAAATAAAATATGGACTAAAAAAAGTCGTATGGATCTGCAATTCAAGTGGTAAGTTTGTAAAGATACGCACAAGAAAACCAAGCAAACCAACCTCGAACGGATCTTGTACGGTAATCAATGAATCCACTGCGCGAAAACCTCTCGCGCGCACGATGCGTCGCGCAATAAAAAAACCGGATACGAAGGCGCCGAATCGAGTCCAAGAATTAGTGGGGTACAAAAAAACATTATCGACATGCTCAGCGAGAAAATTGGTTCCGACCGTAAGCACAACAATATGCAACTCACGCGTCAATGCGCCATACGACAAAATGCGTTCGCGCGTGGGCGACCCAGGGGAAAAAAGCTGTTGGTCAGTACCAATGCTAATAACGTTCATAAAATCAGAGAAAGATATCGATCACTCACCGTAGACCACGATAAGCCATTCGGAATTGCAGCAATGCGACGACGATAATCCGCGTACGCGTCCGGAGTGAGCAATCGTTGCAGCGCAAGAAAAAAACTATGTTCGTCAGCAGGATCAACATACAACAAATCAGGAAGCTGGTCGCGAATCCCCGTTTCAGAAGTCAAGACAATGGGCGTGCCGAGCGCCACGCAGCGCAAGGCAAAGTTGGGACTAATTTCAGTAAGCGATGGAAGAACCGCGCAATAAGCACTTCGAATTTCTTGATCAATCATCGTTTCGCTCATCGCAGGAATCAACGCAATTGCATCTCCAAGATGCAACGAGTCAATAAGCGCGACGATGGCCTGACGCTCGGGTCCGTCACCAACAAGACGTAAACGAAGCAATGGATCGGCGTCGTGTAACTGTTTAAAAACACAAATAAGCAATGGCAAATTTTTGAGTGGAATCATGCGTCCAGCCCAAAGGATCGTTCGCATCATCCGCCCACTTTCCACTTTGCACTTTGCGCTTTCCACTTTGCAAAACACATTCGCAATCACATGCACGCGCGATGAAGATAAACCATAATATTGCAAAAAAATATCACGCTGAAACGAAGTCGTAAAAACCAAAACAGCAACGCGTCGTAATACAAACCGAATAAAACGGAAAAGAATTGGACATGCACGATG
>CAYICF010000022.1:0-7030 GCA_964361805.1 uncultured Candidatus Saccharibacteria bacterium | reverse complement strand
TATTTCTCCCAAAGAAAATCTCCGCCAAGTCGCACGACCAAACGTTTGCGGAGAAGCCCAGAAACAAGAAGAGCGGGAAATCCAGCACCCAATGTGTCGAACGCAAAGATCGCGTCGCTACCAATCGCAACAAAAAAAAGCTTAAAAAAATAAATAATATGCCGAATGCCTTTTGGCCACGCGCGCGAAACACCCGCAATAGAAATAGAAGCGTTGTGCTGCGGCACGCCATACGCGACCCCAGTAATCGCAATTCCACGTGCAAAAAATTCCTCCGCAAGTCGGGCTGCGTACAGCGCTGGCCCGCCAATCTCAGGCGGATAAATTCCTGTCGCGATAAGAACATGTTTGAAGGCCATAATATATACACAACGCACAGAAACTATCATAACTCACGATCGTGAGTTATGATAGTTTCTGTATAATTTCCCACATGCGATCCGCGACGTCTTTCCACTGATAGGATTGCCCAACAAGGCGTCGCCCGTTCTCGGCAATCGTCGCTGTAAGCGCGCGCTCCCGAAGACACCATGCAATTTTTGCGGCGAGATCACGCGCGTCATCAACCACAACTGAAATACCAGTTGCCCGCGCAACGCCAACAGAAACTGGATCGTGCAAAAAATCAGGAATTCCGCCAACCATCGTTCCAATAATAGGAATACCCATTGCCATCGCCTCCAAAAATGAACTGCCCAGCCCTTCCGATCGCGACGGCCGCACAAAAAGAGCCGCGCGAGCAAGCTCCGCTGGCACCGCTTCGGGAGTCACCACGCCAACAAAATCGATGACGGAGGCAACGCCGAACTGCGACGCGAGCCGTTTGAGCTTCGCCGCGTCAGGACCGTGACCAACCAGACGCAAGCGAAACAATGGAAGCTTTGGATAATAGCCCGAGCGTACATCACGCGCAAGAATTGCGATCGCACGAATCAACGTATCGATCCCATTTTTGTACACGAGTCGCGACGTCGAAATAATTATCTTTTCTTTCCCCAATCTCACGTTCTTCATTTTTAGTTTTTCACTCTTCATTAGGCTGACCCCATTCGGCACCACCGTAATAGGACATCGTGCTCCGTGTCGTTTCGCGAATGCAACAAGATACCGACTAATCGTCTGGATGTGGTCGGCGTAACGAAAAATGAATTGCCATATCGGATAAAAAACGCCGACACGTCGCAAAATATAATCTTCTGAATCACCTTCTTGGAGCGTAAGCAGCAAAGGAACATCGGGGTGCCGAAGCTTAAACAATAACGCAGCGAGCGTTCCGTACGAGGCCATCACAAGCCACACCAAGGAAAATGGTTGAGTCGCATGGATACGCTCCATCGCACGCCACGCGCGAAATGGATACAATAATTTTTGCGCTCGTTGCCCATAATACGAGCCTCGGCCAGAACCAACGCGCACGACAGAAACACCATCAAGAGTTTCTTCGCTGGGCCACGCCGCATCAAACCGATGCGTGATGCACGTAAAATGAGCATGTCGACTCAACCGTTTTGCGATTTCATGGGTCGCAACCTCTGCGCCGCCCACAAAAGGACGATACGCGAGGGAAAGAATGCAAATATTCATACTAAAAGGATTGGAGTAACGCGCGCAGGTCTTCCGCATTTAAAAGATTATTGGCGATACCCTCATCAAGATACCGCTTCGCGGTCACGTCGTCTTTTTGAATAAATCGATAGAATTCATACACGGAAACGTAAAGCGAGATATCATTTTTACCAACCGCTAACGCACGGGAATAATAAGCCTCTGCGCGCGTCGAATCTTGCAGCTCATACGCATAGAGATTGCCAAGGTTGTGCAATGGAAGCGACGCAGTAGGATTTAATTTGCTCGCAAACTCCCACGCCACTGCGGCGCCCGCAGTATCGCCTGCAACCTTGCGAAGCGACGCAAGTTGCATCCAAAGATCAAACGACGACCAGTCTTGTTCTAATTGCCGAACAACAAAAACTGCTCGGTCTTGTAATTGCTGCACGGCCGCTGGCGGCAATATCGAGTCGCTGACAACAAACGGAGTGCGAAAATCTGGAACGTCTGTGCGAAACGCCCACAAACGACGAGCTTGGATTCCCCAGCCACTCCAAATAAAAAAGACAGCCGCAACCACGCACGCGACGACAAGAGTGATAATAAAAATTTTCATATATCCCTTATTCGAATATAACTGGAAAATAATCGTTTTTGCAACACAAAACCCCTCGCATATGCGAGGGGTTTTGACCATCCAGCTCAAGTGATGGTTACTGAGCCAAGAATCCGATCTGCAAGATCGCAGGAAGATTCAACGCAAAGCCGTTTGTCCAGTCATTATCATTGACTGTCGCAGTTGTCGTTGAATTCGGGCTCCAAATGAAATTATCGTTCAACGGATTGGCAGCCGCGGCATCAATTGTTGCCACAGGAGCCAAGAAGACCGTCGCAGGCAACGGCGCAGTGGCACCATCGCCAATAAGATTCACCTGAACGCTCGCGCCAGCAGCACTCCCTGCAACCGTCGCACGAAGCTCAAGATAACGGCTACCACCCGCAGGAACCTGAAGCACGCCATTCGCTGGAGCAAACTCGACTTCAGTGCCATTGATGGGCAAATTAGCAAGGTTTGCTGCCAAGAATGCGCCATCAACGTTGCCGGTCAACGACGCTTGCGAGAAGTTTGCGTCATTGTACGCATACAAGTTCACCGCAGTCAAATTCGCAGTAGTGGTTGCGAAGGTCATCGTGACTTTATTCAAGCCATTATCGCCACTTGCATTTGCCGAAACTTTCAATCGAGCAAGCACTTTAGTGCCATTCGAAAGAGATCCGGTTGGCAATGGTAACACTGTCACGTTCGGATACGAACGATGCATCAACTGACCACCTGCAACAGTCGAAGCGCTCGCGCTGGTAATGTTTGCACCAGACGCCGCGCCAACGCCGTAAGTAGTAGCAGCAGCGCCAACAATATCCGCAAAGAAGTCAACCGCAACACGCTGACCGGCAACTCCTGCTTGACCAGTACCGATCAAGGTAGAATCGACTTTCACGGTCATGAGCTTATAATTGTCCTTCGGAATAATGAAGCCTGCAATCGTTGACGTCGCGGTAGAACCAGCGCCCGGGAGCACGCCTTCGCCAACTTTCGTCGCTCCATCCCACAAAGTGTACTTCACAATATTCGCGGGAGAACTCGAAGCAATCGATGGGAAAGCAGCGTTCGCTGACAAGCGAACTGACAACCGACGAAGGTCGATTGCTTCAGTCGTGCCAGTAAAGCGCATAATGCCAACAGTAACATTGGAAGCGCCTGCGGCAAAAACCGCAGCAATTGGATTTGAAGGATCAAGCGTGATCGCCAATGTTCCAGCGCCAGCTGCAGTCTGAAGATTACCAACAGCAGCAGCACCAGCAGGGGCAACTGCAAGCCCAGAGTTGAGCGCGGTCGCACCAATCGCAAGAATCTGTGCGGCGGTATTACCCCACGCGTATGTGCCTCCAGCAACAGCGTTACCGGCAATGTTGCACGCAAGACCCAACACTTTAAATCCACCAGCAGGAATTGTGAGACGGTCATCCAACGTGAACGTATACGCAGCCGTACCCACAACCGGGCTCACAAGATTCGAACCCGAGGTAAGCAATGTCGCACCATTCAACAAACCACAGTTCGTCAGATGAGTGTTCACCGCACCGCCTGCAATTGTAAGCGTCATTGGGATCGACGTCACGCCAATCGGCTCGCCAGAGTTTGTCCCGTCAAGAATAACTTGAGAGAACACATAATTCTGTGCGCCAGCAACTACAACTTGCGCAACTGGAGTAGTGCCAATCGAAACGGCAAGTGCCGCATTGCGGAATGTGCCGGTATTGCCAGTAACTTGGCCACCAGTCGCCACAATAACGTTACCAGTGAGTCGTCCCTGAACTCCGGCAAAGCCAACAGCAGCAACGGGCGCAGCACCAAAGCCCGCGACTGAAGTCGACGCAGTCAATGTTTCGTTGTTCGCAAAGCCAGTCAATGTGCCGCGAAGGTAATAGACGTTCTTACCAACCGGAACATTGAGCGAAGAAAGGGTGACACACCCTTCTGCTGCACAGCCAACAACGCCAGCATTGGCGCTTGTCGTAAGCGCAGAACCATTCGCATCATACAAACCAACATCAGTCACCGTAGCTGCGCCAATAGCACCACCGCCAGCACCGCTCAGAAGCTGGAACACCAATGTCGCTATTGCGATCGGCTCACCTAGTGCCTCAAACTCGAAAGCGCCAAGAATTTGACGAGGAGTTGTGAGCGACAAAACCTGAGAAGGAACCGCTGGCGCTTTGCTCACATTGAGCGAACCAGCGCCTGCAGTGGTAATAGGACCAACAGCATTCGGGTTCGCGGCTTGGAAACAAAACCCAACCGCAGGAACCAAACAAGTCGCAACCGCCGTTGGAGTAATCTCATAGCCAAATACCAATCCCTTTGTTTGAAGATCGGCAAAGCGATAGAGATCAAACCGCGCAGTGCGCCCAGAACCACTGATAAGATCACCCTTTATCGATATTTCAACAAAGAATCCTTTTTCAATCGTCTTGTTAATCACTGAGGTGTAATACTTGCCGTCTCCAGAAGCCGTTGCTGGATACGCAATGCCATCAACAACAGTGACAACATTTGCAAGATCAGAAGCGCCAGCAGAACCACTCTGATACCACTGGATTGACTTCAAAAGTACGGCTTCGGCCGCACCAACTGCAGCGCGAATAGAAGTAAGGGTATAACCAGTCGTACCAACGTTTTTCGTTGCAGCCGCTGGATTCAAAGGACCAGCAGTCAGAACAACAGTACCAATGGCCAATGTTTCGTTAATGGTCATCGTATTGCTCGTGACAGGAAGACCAGTGACGTTCGCACCGCCAGCAGTAACAGCCACAAGTTTCAACGCAGGCTGTTCACCAGCACATGTTCCTCCGGCACACGCCGCGGCAGCACCACGATCAGCAGCGATCGTTAATGTCTTCGAACCGCCGGCAGGTACCGTAACATTCAAGCTCAACAGCGTCGAATCATCAGATCCGAGAGGCTGCGATTGCCCCTGACGAAGACCGCCGTCAAGAAGAATAATGCCAGCAAAAGCAGCGTTCTGGCCAGCGCCAGTACGCGATACCTTCAAGGCAGTAATCGTTACCGGGGCAGCGCCCGCAGTAAACGTCACGTCCATGAATGGAACGCTTGCAGTATTCACTGGAAGAAGTCCGGCTGGAGCAAGCTTTGCAGTAACTGCAAGTCCGCTACCCGCAGGAACAACCACCACTGGAGCGCCAGGAGCAGCTGGTGCACCGGGAGCAGCTGCCATCGCAGCATATGCCGCGCGGCTCTTTGGACCAAAGTAGCCAGCTGCTGGAGAAATTCCTTGCTCTTTCTGCCACGCCGCAACTGCCGCCTTAGTCAAATTGCCAAAATAACCAGTCGGACTCACTTTCAAGTGGCCCTTCGCATTGAGCCAGCCCTGCAAACACGTCACGTCGTCGCCCTTGCTCCCCACGGTGAGGTCGCGGGTATAGTTACAGGCGCCGGCCGCTGGAGCAGCAGCATTGCTCGATGCGTTAAGCTGGGCTTGCAATTGTGCGATTTGAGCCAACAACGCCGAAATTTGCGCTTGCAAATCTGCATTTGATTGCGCATGCGCCGCAAACGGCATAAGGCCCGAAAGCGCAACAACCGTCGCGGCTGAAACCGCAACAGCAAACACTTTCGATCGTAATTTATTATTTCCCATACAATAAAACAGACAAAAACTTTCTTAATTACTTTTTTAATGAAGAGCACTTTCTTGAAAATTATTTCTCCGCGCTTTCCGCAGCAATCTTTGGTTGACCAAAGATAACGGATCGACCGAAGCGGCAACCAAGAAATAATTGAAACGCGTGTACGAATTCTGCGCCAAAGCGAGCATAGCATCCACCAAGGCGCATTTCTATAGAGAAGTGAGGTTTATCTATAGTGATGCACCCTTGTAGATTAATACGTCCCGCCAAAAAACGCGAAATCCTCACGCGTTGTGAGGATCGAAACAAACACGGAAAACGCAATAGACATAGAGAAAATCACGTTTCCACGCCATCGATCAGCCTCACACCGACGAAAGCGTATGCAACCATCATAATGCAGAAAGCAATACGATGTCAAATAAGATAACGATCTCCTCGTTATTTTATTACATAAAAAGAATTTGACCCACCCGAACCAAGACGTTCGATAGTTCCTCGTTCAAGAAGATGCTGCAAATCATATCGAAGGGTTCGCTCGCTCACTTGCGGGAATGCCAAGAGAAGATCTTTCATGCGGCAACCAGAAAGAAACGTAGACTCATTTTTCGAAGTCATTGATCGAACCTTATCAAGTATTGCCGATTGCCGGATAGTTGATGCAATGCTTATCATTCCTTCATCAGTTCGGTCTTCTTCATTTGCCGATTCGATTGCCGATTCATCGGCAAAACCATTGCCGATTGCCGCATCATCGGCAACTGTTTTTTTGACCGTTGCCGATTCTTGCCGAACAAACGGCTGGTAAATGGCATATCTTTGCCGAATTGCAGACTGCAATAAAGATAGTTCGTGAAGTAACGAATGGGCATTAACAGTCTCGACTTCGTATAACGAAGCCCCAATCTGAACTAAACACTCGAGCGCATCGATCAGCACAACCGATCGCTCAAAATCGCAAAGAGTCACAGACTCAACAAGATCAAGGGCGAGCCGCTCAATGCGCGCACGAAATTCCGTTCGTCGCATCGTAAAACCAATACGAAAAACAACGTAGCTAATCTCTTGCGACTTTTTATTAAAATCTATCTCCGAGTTTATCATAAGTAACTAGTTACTAATTACTAGTCTTATACTACATTGACCACTCCGAAGTCAAAAAAACGACAACGACAAATCCAAAAAATAGCGCCGTGCGACGAATCAGGGATATATGCAAGCCGTCCTTCGCGCCTTCGCCATACAGCGCAAACGCAAAAAAAGCAATCGCTGC
>CAYICF010000021.1:8823-9202 GCA_964361805.1 uncultured Candidatus Saccharibacteria bacterium | reverse complement strand
AGAAGCTGTATGAGTGGGCAAGAAGGTTAATTCCCAAAGGACGCGGACGCGATTGGAATTGGGCGATGATGGACGTCGGCGCGCTCGTATGTACGGCAAAGCATCACGACGACGCGGCATGCCCATTTCAAAAATTACATGGCGCAGTCGAAGATTTCCAATATAAAAAACCGCAAAAAAAATTTAAAGGATCAGATCGATATTATCGTGGGAAAATTATCGCGGCGTTAGCGTGCGCACCACAAGGGCTTGCCTCAAGCAGAATGCGAGATATAGTGAAAGTGTCAGAGCAGAAGTTCGACGCCGTCGTGGACGGGCTTCATCGAGAGGGATTAGTGGTGCGGCAGCGTGGTAAGATGCAATTACCGTCATAAGACCA
>CAYICF010000021.1:5717-8813 GCA_964361805.1 uncultured Candidatus Saccharibacteria bacterium | reverse complement strand
AGGGTAAAACAATGTCGTTTGCGATATGGGGAGTCGAAACAATCATCGCAGTACATTGTCCACATTGCGGCAATCGATTGGCGATAGAGCTTCGCGGCGCATTGCGGGACATTGTATACCATTGCAGCAAGTGTGGCGGAGCAATGGGGAAAATGCCAAAAGTGCTGCGCGTATATGCGAAGGCAGTGCTCGTGCAGCGCGGTACTCCACCGTCGAATAACTAGCGTGTATTTCACTCTATCTCGCGGAGATAGAGTTTTTATTCTATCTAGACAGCGGTGGGATCAGTAAAAAGAATAGCGATAGTACGGAGGAGAATTCGGAGATCGAGGCGAAGCGATTGGTGCTCCAGATATTCGTGATCAAGCTCGAGTTCGCGCGAGAACGGAAGGCTTGATGATCCGTTGATTTGCGAAAGACCAGTCACGCCCGCGGTGGCGTTGATGAGATGTCGATATTCAGGAGGATAACAAATAGCTTCTTCGGGTTCGTGTGGTCGGGGGCCAACAAGCGCAAGGTCGCCAGTAAGCACATTCCAGAGCTGCGGGAATTCATCAAGTCGGAATTTGCGCAAAACTTTGCCGACGCGCGTGAGGCGAGGGTCATGACGAATTTTAAAAAATGGTCCATCAGTGCGTTCGTTGAGATGCATATATTGATCCTTCTGCGCATGCGCATCCACAACCATTGAACGAAATTTATACACAAAAACGATTTTCCCTCGAGAAACGCGTGCGAGCCGAACAAGAATTGGTCCGCGGTTATCAAGAGTGATTGCAAGAGCGATAAACGGAACGAGCGGTGCGACGCAGAGTAAGCCGATGAGCGCTCCAAAAATATCCATAATGCGTTTTGTGGATTGGTACGGCATACTAGAAAGAATATATGACGAGAGTTGCTTTAGTCCACGATTATTTAAATCAGCGCGGGGGCGCAGAGCGAGTATTTAAAATATTATGCGAGTTATTTCCCGACGCGCCAATATACACGCTCGTCTATGACAAAGAGAAATTCGGCCGCGACATGAGCGAGCGAACGATACATACCAGTTGGCTCGATCACCCCTTTGTTGCGCGCCATCATCATTGGTTTATTCCCGCGACGCCGTTTGCGGCACAAATGTTGCGCGTGAAAGACGATGTCGACTTTGTGATTTCTGATAGCGCTGGATACGGGAAGGGGATAGATATTCCACGCGGCATCAAGCATTTCTCGTATTGTTATACGCCGCTTCGGTACGCATGGGAGAGCGATTTGATCTATGGGAGACTCGTAAGCGGGGGAGTGCCAGCGCCGATTGCAGCGCTTGCGACCGCGGCGAGTTATCCGATACAGCGGCATCTTCGCGCATGGGACGTGCACGCGGGGCAAAAGCCTGATCGTATCGTTGCCATTTCAAAATTCATCGCGAAAAAAATAAAAGCATGCTACGGTCGCGACGCGAGCGTGCTCTATCCACCAGTCGATACAGAATTCTTTCGTCACGATCCGAATATAAAAAAAGAGAATTATTATCTCGCCGTGGGGCGACTATTATACTACAAGCGGTTTGATATCGCGATAGATGCGTTTAACGCATTGGGAGCGAAGTTAAAAATTGTTGGGAGCGATGGCCGATATGAGCACGAATTGAAAAGGCGCGCGAAAAACAACATTGAATTTTGCGGACAAGTGGATGACGCGGAACTCGTGCGGCTCTATCAAGGTGCGCGTGGATTGATATTCCCGCAAGTTGAAGACCTCGGTCTCGTTACAGTGGAGGCGATTGCGTGTGGGACGCCAGTCGTGGCCTACGGCGCTGGTGGCGCAAAAGAAATTGTCGAAGACGGCAAAAATGGAGTATTGTTCTATGAGCAGTCGGTGGACGACATAATCGCAGCAATACACGAAGCGGAAAGTATCACGTGGGATTACGCACGGATTGCAGCGGGCGCAGCACGATTTGGTGTTGATCGTTTTAAAAAGGAATTCTGCGCGATAGTAGCGGGAATGATATAGAAAATAGCGAAGAAAGGACTAGATGCAATGCGACGATATTTGCGCTATGTGCTCTACGCGAAAGAGGGAGTGCGCGAACGTGAGTTTGTGCGTGCACTGAAGCGTTATTTCCGCAGCGGAAAGATTGTGTTGACCGTTTTGAGGCCGAGAGTCAATGGAAGGTCGCAAGTGCATCGCAGTGCAATGCGTTGGGCAACGCCCCAAACATACGAACGGCTTTTCGGGGTGCGGTTGATTCCGGTAAAGCGATTGTGGAAGGTAGGCGGCGATGGAGTGGTGCCGCACGAGCTCGAAAAAGTTGTTGATTGGATCAACGTCATTGCGCGATTTCGTGCGTAATGACATTTTTATTTTGCATATAGCAGCCAACCGCGTACAATTGGATGCATGAAGCAAGAAGTGTCAAGCGAAATACAATCAATTGCGCGGACGCTGCACAAAGCGGGCTACTCCGCGTATCTTGTTGGTGGCTGTGTTCGTGACATGCTGCTTGGGCGGGCGCCGAAAGATTGGGACGTTGCAACGAACGCAACGCCAGAAGAGATCCAGAAATTATTTCCAGAGAGCGTGTACGAAAACGAATTTGGCACCGTTGGGGTAAAAACTGGATCCGAGGATCCTACAAGGAAAATAATCGAGGTGACGACATTTCGGAAAGACGGCACATATACCGACAAACGTCACCCCGACGCTGTTGTATTTGCGAAAACAATCGAAGAAGATTTGGCTCGTCGAGATTTTACGGTGAATGCATTGGCGTTCAGAATAGTGGAAAGTGGAAAGTGGAAAGTGGAAAGTAGGGAACTGATTGATCCATATTCCGGAAAGAGCGACCTCGAGAAAAAAATTATTCGCGCAGTTGGTGATCCGAGTGCGCGATTCAACGAAGACGCGCTGCGGCTCATGCGCGCGGTGCGTCTTGCGGTAGAGCTCAACTTTGAAATTAATATGGAAACCCGGCGGGCGATTGAGAAACACGCAGGGCTTCTTGAAGCGATCGCGAAGGAGCGTGTCCGCGACGAACTCGTGAAGATGCTCATGACTCCTCGCGCCGCTGCGGGAATTATTTTGCTTGAGGAGTTGAATCTGCTCCACTAC
>CAYICF010000021.1:0-5707 GCA_964361805.1 uncultured Candidatus Saccharibacteria bacterium | reverse complement strand
GCGGTACGATTTGCGGCACAGCTCGGATTTATGATCGAAGAAAAAACAGCTGCAGCCATAAAGCAACACGCAGGATTGCTCGAGATGGTTTCTAAAGAACGCATCCGCGATGAGCTTGCTAAATTAATCATGACCGAACACGCCGCAGACGGCATCCGTCAATTGGAGCAGCTCGGGTTGCTCAAATATGTGATCCCCGAATTATGTGAGGGTGTCGGTATGGCGCAAAATTTACATCATATCTATTCTGTATTCGAGCATAACGTGCGCGCGTTGCAATATACGGCGGAGAAAAATTATACTTTTCCCGTGCGACTTGGGGCGCTGTTGCACGATGTGGGAAAGCCGCGCACCAAGCGCGGCGAGGGTAAGTATGCCACTTTTTATAATCACGAAGTCGTGGGCGCGCGGATGACGGCGAAAATCTTGGATCGGTTACGGTTTTCGAAAGAGGTCGTCGAGTACGTTACGCACTTGGTGCGGTGGCACCTCTTCTACTACAACGTCGGCGAAGTGTCGGCGGCAGGCGTGCGGAGATTTTTGGTGCATATTGGAGTGGAAACCGTGGACGATATTTTGCGCATTCGCGAAGCAGATCGTATTGGTTCCGGAGTGCCAAAGGCATTTCCATATCGCCTGCGCCACTTGAAATTTATGATCGAAAAAGTACGCCGCGACCCCGTGCACCCGAAGATGCTCGCGCTCCGCGGCGACGACGTCATGCAATTATTGGGCATCGAAGCCAGTCCACGCATTGGACATCTGCTTGCGATTTTACTCGAGGAAGTATTGGACGATCCGAAAAAAAACGATCACGAAAAATTAGCAACGCGTCTCAAAGAGCTTAATCAATGGAGCGACTCCGAGCTCGTTTTGCTTCGGAAAAAAGCCGAAGCGCGCAAAGAAGAGTTTGAGGCAGGGGTTGAGAAGGAAATGAAGCAGCGACATGCGGTATCATAAAAGGAGGGGCATATGAACACACATCAAAAATCAGAATTCTATTTTTTCTCGGCGTTGCTTATAGGCGTTGCGCTTCTGTTGTTCTTTGTGTTGAAGCCATTCCTTTACGCGCTCGTAATGGCGATAGTATGCGCAACAGTGTTCGCCCCAGCATATGAACGAATAGCGCGCGCGACAAATGGACGGCGGGGTATCGCCGCATTGCTGGCAGTAGTTGCAATTATGATAATTGTTATTCTGCCGGCCGTGGCTATCGGTGTGCAGCTGATACAGGAAGCGCGTATATTATATGAGACGTTCGCGGAAGTAGAGCGAGGCGCGGATATCGCGGAGGGATTTAATAGTTTTTTGCCAAATTTAATTACCGATCTACCTGATATAGGACAATACGTCAGACAGGGGCTGAATTGGCTCGTGCAGAATCTTGGTGCGTTATTCGCGAACATAGTTCAGGCGGCGATCAATATATTCATTTTTCTTATTGCGCTTTATTATCTTTTGAAAGACGGCGACAAATTAAAGGCGATTGTGGTATCGATAAGTCCATTACAAAACGTACACGACGAAACGATTGTGCAAAAAATGACAGCCGCGATCAATGCGGTGGTAAAGGGAAGTCTTGCGGTGGCGCTCGCGCAAGGGGTTCTCACTGGGATCGGGCTTGCATTATTTGGAGTTGCAAACGCGACGCTTTTGGGAAGCATTGCATCAATCACCGCATTGATTCCAGGCATTGGAACGGCGATCGTGCTTGTTCCGGCGGTGGTCGTGCTATATATAAGCGGGGAGGCGGGAGCGGCAGCGGGACTCGCAGCGTGGGGGATTGTGATCGTCGGTCTTGCGGATAATATTTTGCGGCCAGCGCTCGTTATGCAGGGGACGGCGCTACACCCTTTTCTCGTATTGCTCTCGATTGTGGGCGGCGTGAGCTTTTTAGGACCGATCGGATTTTTGCTCGGGCCGTTGCTACTCACGCTGTTTGCCGCGTTGATCGAGATGTATCCGGAAATAAGCAAGGAACATGCAATAAAGTAAGCCTTTTCGGTTCGCGGCTGGACTCGGGCAAATGAATGCTTTGAAACTTGTTGCGCGAGTGATTGTCGGGGTGGAGGGAGTCGAACCCTCTGTCTCACGGTCCCGAACCGTGCATGTTGCCGATACACCACACCCCGTTTCTACCTCAAAATTATAAACAAGTTGAATAAATGAAGCAAATGATGTACAATCATTCGGAGTCGTGATAGTCGTTTTGATTATGGGAGGATCGGATGCGCACTATTGGCAAGAGCGAACATAATCTTTCCACGTGGAAGAGAGCGATCGAGCATCGCAAGACGCCGTCGGGCGACACAATCACGGCGCTCGAGTACGTCGAGCACGGCACGTGTGTCGAGCTCTGGTGGTCAAAAGAGCTGAATTTCGACGCGGGCGTGGTGGTTGCCAGGGGCTCTGAAGATCCGGCGTTTCGTGAAGAGCTCGGCGGGCGCCCGGAAGGTTGTCCTACTGAAGTTGGACAGAAGTATTGTCTGCGGGCGCCGTGCATCGTCTATGAGCATGGCATTGATGGCCGCCATCGCGTGATTGTCTGCGAGACCGGCGTTCGCACCGGTCCGCGTCGTTCTGAAAGAAAGGAGCTGTCGCTATCTCGGTAAGTCGATTCTTGGTCTTTTTGGCCAACGGAGGATGATTATGGAAACCTCTGGAGTCGCGACCGCAACGCAAGACACGCGGTTGTTCATCGAGTGGCTCGGGAGCTACGTGTATGCCCGAGCGATCCATATGCAGAGGTATCATGCGCAAGGGTCGTGCACCACTGCGCGAGACGGGCGTTGTCCGTTCGAGGTCGATCACGGAGAAGAAATCCGTATGGCGCTCGAACACGGCGGCGAGCAAGAATCGCTCGTTGCGACGCTGCCCCCGACCGCTGCCGAGGATTTGCGGCAGGCGCTGATGGAGGAACTGCCGCGCCGGAGGGCGCCGTATGTGTTGGCCGAGGAATGGCGTCGCAACAAGGAGCGACGCCAGAATCCGAAGTACGCATTCGCGCGAGCGCAACTCGAACGTCTGATGAGGATGCGCTTCTATCACTGGCAGGCGCAGAACATCATGAACGCGACCGGCGCAACAAACGCGGTTGCATCCGTCATGTGGGTGCGCTACGAATTCCACCGGGCAGAGCTAGGCGTAAGCGAATTCAGGGCGCGCCTCGCCGTAATCGTCGAGACTGCCGGAAGCAACATTCCGGCGGCCAAGCATATGATCGCGTCTGAAGGCTGGCAGATGCCGGTCACATTCTCCGACGTTGGATTCCAGCGATTCCTCGCCGGCGCGTTCGTTGCGCTGGAATACCTCGAGGAATAGAAAAAGGAAAAAGTAGAAAAGTTTCCCCCTCGCAGCGACGCTTCGCCACGAGGGGATTTTTTATGTGAGCTGCGAACGAATTTGACTTTTGGTATAGATGGTGTATGATAGAGCTCAAGATGAGCACTGCGTTCATCGAGGTCTGCACTAGTTTCTGTTTTATTGCGGAGGTGTCGCCATGGATGCGACAACGAAAGCAGTCTCGGCAGCATGGATTGCAGTCACTCATTGGTGGCCGCACATCGACGAGCTGTTGGGCGTGTGGCTCACGCTCAGCGAACGGTTCCGGAGGGCCGCGGAACGAAAGTTTCCGGGGATCGTCTCGAGCCCTTCGGCCATCCAGTTGGAATACTGGAAGAAAGGGAACGAGGTGCCCGAGTGGGCGACCTCGTGCGACCGGGTGCGTCGCATGCGGCGAATTCCGGTGGGAATCTGGCGCGGTGTCTCGTTATATGACGAGCATGCCAGCGCAGGCTTCGCTGGGTCGCCCGGTGAGTGCGCCGCCGACTTGATGGCGCAGCAGCTCAGGATTTCGGACGAGCCGCGGCTCACCCCACTCCTCGCGGCCGTTCGCGAGAACGACGTGCGAGGCTCGGGCGGTCGCTTCGGTTTGGGCGCGCTCGTGAAGGCGCTCCATGAGGCGCGTCCCGCAGAGGGAAGCTTCGTCGCGCAGCTGGCGTTCGACGCCTTCGACGCGGTGGTCACCGCAGAGGAGGCGAAGATCTCCGGCAAGCCGCTGCTGGAGTTCGACGCAGCGAAGTTTGGTGAAAAAATCGCTGGCCATGATCGTGGGCTGGCGGCAATCTGGGACGAGGCAGCGAGGGAAGAGAAAGCGAGGCCTCGCTACCTCAGCCTCATCGCTCTTGTGCGCGCGATCACGGCGTGCAAGAGCGACGCAGTCGCGGTAGACTGGGCGCTGCACGCGCTCTGCGCGTTGCGGGAAAACGTCGAGATTTTCGAACAGGCGTGCGCGGACGTGAAAAAGTCTGCGCGAGTCTGGACGAAGAAGTCAGGCGGGCGCGACGTCATCGTCGCACTCGCTGCATCCGACTCGCCGGCTGCACTTCGCGCGATGAAACGGCTGGTGAACAGCCAGCCGGCAGCGGCCTCGAAAATCGCGGCCGCAAAGAATCGCGGCAGCATATTCACGCAGGCCGCCGTGATGATCGCGTGTCGGCCCACGGGGAATATCGTGGTGCAGGCGCAGGGTGGGCCGACGCTCGTCCTGGTCGCAATCGCGCTTCGTGCGGCGGAAGCGAAGAAGCGCGAACGCGAATGGGAAATCGGCGACCCGCGTCTCTTTACGGCGTGGCACTACATGAAGGAGCTGGAGTGCTGCTTCAACGGAAGCAACACCAGTCCCGACGTGGAGCCCACCGCGCTTTCCGGTGACGAGATTGTGAAGATCGTCACCGACTGCCTTGCGCCCGTCCCGGCGCGCGGGTAGTTCGCAGACAAATGCATCGATGGACCCTCAAGCGTCTCGCGCTTGCAGGGTCCATTTTTTTTACCACGAGTATTGACCATAATATTGACAATAAAAAAAGATATATTGACAATATTCGCAAAGCGACTATACTATAATACATGAACACAAATGCGGAAAAAGTATTGCGATTGATTACGTCAAGGAAAATAGTCAGCACAAGAGACATAGTTGCGTTTCTTGACGTCGCGCGTCAATATGCGAGTCAGTTACTAAATATATTAGTGCGTCAGGGAAAAGTGATAAAAATTGGCTCTATTCGAAACGCGCGGTACACGCTGCCGGAGTTTGCTGATGAATTCGGGACGCGTCAAAGTAAGCTGCGACTACAAAACAAAGGAATCGAGGAGCATGAAGTGACGGAAAATTTTTTAGCAAACTTTCCGGCATTTCGAGGAGCATCAGAGCAAACGAGAAGCATTTTGCGATATGTGTTTTCTGAAATGTTCAACAACGCGATCGAGCACTCGCAGTCTCCGACAATAACGATCGAGCTTCGCGAGAACGAAGAAAAGATCCAGTGCATAGTCAATGATGTTGGCGTGGGTGTATTTCGGAATATTATGAAGAAAAAGAAGCTCGCCTCTGAGCTTGAGGCGATGCAAGATTTATTGAAAGGAAAGATGACCACCGATCCAAAAGCGCACTCAGGGGAGGGGATATTTTTTAGTTCAAAGGCGGTCGACCGTTTTGTACTCGAAAGCTTCAGTCGGCGCATGGTTGTTGACAATGTGATCCAAGATGTTTTTTTTGAGGAACAAAGACCAAGCAAGCGTGGCACGCGAGTGGTCGTCTCGATCGCAAAAAATTCCAAGCGACAGCTTGGCGACGTCTTCCGCAAGTTTCAGTCGCGCCCAGAGGAGATGGCGTTTGATAGAACAGAAATTCATGTTCGGTTAT
>CAYICF010000020.1:0-9735 GCA_964361805.1 uncultured Candidatus Saccharibacteria bacterium | reverse complement strand
AACAGCACGCGCGAACACTGGTCCCGCCGCAGGAGCTTCGGGCGCATCAAGCAAAAAGAACGTCACATCTTCGGGGACGCCACTAAAACTCGTCACCCAATCCATTGCAGTACCAAGAAATACCTGCGTCGCACGAAATGCCTGCGCAACAAGCGATGGCGGCACTACGAGCGCATGATCGTTTGGCCTCGCTTGCGCTTTCGTGACTTCGCGAAAAAATAAATCCACGACGCCCGCACCATATTGGACTGCTTTCGGAGCGAGACGTTCCCAGTAATCGCGGAGAACGCGATCGCCTTGCTTATCAACAAGCGAAGATTTTTTATCTTGAGACGCCCAATCAAAATCAGAAGAATAATTATTATAAACTACGAGATGATAATCTCCGACTTCATCACTCTTATAACCATAAAAATATCCACCTTCTCTTCCAACATAATCCGGTTTAGGCTCCGGATATTCAAGACGATCAATCGTATCTTTGCTATAAAAATTCCGATTCGAATAATTTGCGATGCCATCAAAATACGCATCAAGAGCATTTAACACAACGGGCTGCTTGAAATATAAATACGGCGCAAGGTTGATCGTTGCTGGCGTAAATTGTTCCGCCCACCGCTCATAGGGACTGCCAAACGCATGTGCGTCATTGCGTGTATGATCGGGCACATTCACGTCTTCGATTAAATGCAAAATGTGTCCCAATCCAACGAGTGCGCGCTCACGGTCGCCGGAAACATAATCACTGATTGCGCGTTCCCACGTGAAATCGCTTGCCATAAGCGGCCTCGGGTCAACCATCGCAAAATAAAAAGCGAGCGTCGACTGCTTCACGGGATTATACAGCGCAAACGTTTGTGCAACGGCATCGTGCGCCCACGCCTTCGACGAAAGCCATGTACCAGGAATCGCAGTCAGTCCAGTACCGAGAATGGGATCATAATAATGATTCATCCACCGCGGCGGATCATCTTCGCGCCGCGACCCATCCATTAATAATTGAGTATCGGATTCGGTGAGCGCTCGATCAGGGAGCGATTGATTATAAAATTTTGCGATTTCTTGTGTGAGCCCGGCGTGCGTTTCGATTTCATATGCAAATACAAAATGCGGCAACGCAGTCATTGCAAGGAACGCGAACGACGAAGCAATCTTACAAAATGAATTTACAAATTTTCGATTTTCCATAAAACGCCAAAATGAGCTATATCGATGCTTACACCAACGGTTCCGTCTTAATTATGAATCGTGTAGCCAAAATTCCCGTCATACGACGACGCCGCCGGCTTCGACTTCGTGGCAATATCTTCCGCCATCACGCCCAATAAATTTTTCACTTTGAGATCATTGAAATATCGTACCCACTTTTCCCGACTCCCACGATCGTCAACAGTAAAATATTTACTTGCCAAGTCCACATCGCCGGCGCGAAGCGCCGCCACAAACAAATCAAGCGTTTCCTGTGGCGTTTTGCCACCAATACCATCGGACGCTTGGGATGCCACATACGCGTCATAGGCGCTGCGCAAATTGTCATTACGCAGCCAATCAATGCTTGCGCCCACCGCCCATCCGCCAATCACAAGCGCGAGTAAAATCCCAAACGAAATAAAAACCCTTTTTTTCGCCATGTGGTGAGCATACCCTCACACGTCCCGCAGTCAATGCGCGAACGCAACATACCCCCGCAACACACACGGCGAACCCCAACACCAAAAAAAACGACCGACAACATCACAACGAAATAATCTTCACGAAACACTCACTTTACATTTCCGTGCGGCCGCACGGAAATGTAAAGTGAGAAAAAAACAACAAAAAACAAGAAAGAGGGCAAAAAAAATTAATACGACGGAAGGCGAAAACGACGGCGCAATACAGCGTCGTCGTCAATGCGCTCAACGAGCATATATTGAATCGCGGGCGAAAGTCGCAAGTGGGTGCGCAAAAGCGCAATCGTCTCTTCGCATTCGTATGGATATGCCCATAAGCTATGTTGAATTTTCACAAAACCAATACGCTGCAACGCAGCACGCAGCATGTTACGCACCGATCGTCGCTTTTCCCAAACGTCAAATGCCACAAGTCGCCATTTACCATCCCAACGAGTAGGTGTTGGGGGCTCAACTGTGCGAAACTCATATCGCAACAACGCGTCGCGCCCTTTGGTGGTATGCTTAAATTTCCAAAACCGATCGCGGGCGACAAGCCCGCGTTGCCGCAATCGCCACAATGTTTGATACACTCGCTCGCGATATGTCGCATCATCACGATGACGCCGTCGTCCCGCGCGCTCCATCGCACGGAATACATGCAAAAGCCCAGGAGCGACAATCACTGCCGCAAGCGCGCCAACCAGCGCAACAACTTTCAACGCCTCAAGCGTAAATGAAATTGCTCGTTCGCGATTCATAAGATTACTTTACATTCTCATGCGGCCGCACGGAAATGTAAAGTAACACAAAAAAACAGAGTGGTACGTAAAATAAAATGAAAAAGGAAAAAATAAAAAATAATGCACAGCTTTTCCACAACCATCAAAAACCAAAATCGCAACGACGCTATACTAAAATCTGAACGCCGCTGAAATTGGAGTAGGCGGAAAAATGCTAGGCACGAATCGAGGATGGTCCGATGAGACGAATGCTCGCCTGTCTCGTAGCGTGCGTGCTCGTGATTGGTGGGAGCATGGCAACGGCAAACGCGCACGAAGAGTGCACGCCGTCCCAGGAAAAGCTCCGGGCGCAGCGTCGAGCGCAAATCGTCGCAGCCGACAAGGCGTACGATGCCGCAGTAGCGGCAGCAGACGCGAACTGGCGCGCAGCCACGTGGGGCAAGCGGAAGCAGTGTGTGCCGCTCAAAGAAAAGCTCGCCGCCCTCCGCGCCACGCGAGCCACACGCAGCGCCACACTCGAATCCGCCGCAACTGCTCGCCGCGCCGCCTACGCCGCAGCCGATGCGCTCTACACGCCAGAACCAACAACTGCCGAAGAGCACTACCTCGCGATCGTTCGGGAAACGGGCGCAAAAATCGAAACGGCATATCTCAAAGATCTTCAGAGTGCGTACGCATGCGCTGGCGCCGCAGAACGCAAGGCAACGCTTGCAGCCGCGACACAACTCCGCGCCGAACGCTACAACGCGCTCCGCGCGCTCTACCTCGATCATCGCCCGCAAAACCGCTGGTAGCAAGAATCCAGAGGGCCCTCATGCACTCGCCGAGGGTCCATTTTTATTTAAATACTCGTGCAAATTCAACACCGCCTTAATCGCATCCCCTGCCGCAATATTATTTTGCTTATACATAACATCCGTCACGTCTCCCGCTGCCCAAATACCCGGCACATTCGTTGTCTGCGTGCGCGGATCAACAATAATTTCTCCAAATTTATTCAATGCGACAAGATCTTTCACGAACTCGCCATTCGGCACCGCGCCAATCTCAACGAACACGCCGCCCACTGAAAGTTCTTTTGTTGCACCAGAAACTAAATCTTTATACCGCAATCCTGAAACGAACGTATCACCAAAAATTTCGAGCGTTACTGCGTTGGGAATAAATGTAAACTTCGGATTTTTCAAGACAATAGCTTGCGTCACCGCGTCGCCGCGCAGCGCAGCATTGCGCTCAAGTAAATATACGCGAGACGCATAAGTAAACAGATCAATCGCCGCCTCAAGTCCGGCGTTGCCACCACCGATAACGACGACATCCTTACCACCAAAAAGCGGTGCATCACAAATAGAGCAATATGCCACGCCTTTGCCGTCGAGCGAATCCTCGCCCGGGACACCGAGCCGACGCCGTCGACTACCAGACGCGACGAGAACCGTTCGCGTTTCAAATGACTTACCAAGTTTCGTCGAAACCGAAAACCCGCCTGCAATTTTAAAAAGCGCAACGACGCGATCAGCGTCCACAATCTCAATGTCTTCTTGCGCACGCAGATGCCCCTCAAGCATTTTGCCCAAGTCATAGCCAGAGACGTGCGGCGTGCCAATCCAATTTTGTACATCCGCTGACACCAAAGACTGACCCCCAAATTCTTCGGCGATGACCAATGTTTTTATTTTTTTACGTGCGGCGTAGACTCCCCCCGCAACTGCAGCAGGTCCGCCGCCGACAACGACGACATCATACATAAAAACTTATAAACTTAATAACTTATAAACTATAGACCCAACGCCTTCTCCAACTCCGGCCTATTAAATCCGACAAATATTTCTCCGTTGACGTCGATCACTGGCACGCCCATTTGGTGAGACTTCTCGAGCATCACTTTCCGCGCGGCTTCGTCGGCAAGCACATTGTGCTCTTCGTAAGCTACTCCGTGCTTCACAAAAAAATCTTTTGCCATCTTGCAATACACACACGTCGGCGTTGAATAAATCACTACCTGTTTATTATTGGTCATACATCAATAGTAGAATGATAACTTCAGCCTCGTCAACAAAGTTGCATATACTATATATAACATATGCCCATATACGCCCTCACTCGCATCAAACAAATCATATTGCTCGTCGGCGACGTTGCCATATTTTACGGATCGCTCTATTTGCTGCTCGTCATTCGCTATGGCTATGAAAGCTTCACATACGCCGAGCTACTCCCCGAACATCTCGCAAGCTTCACAACGCTCCTTCCATTTTGGATTGCGCTCTTTTATATCGGTGGACTGTACGATCTCGGCGCACTCAAAAACAACGAGCTCTTTGCAAAAAAATTCTGGGGCGCATTGCTCGCCGCAACCGTAGGCTCAATGCTCTATTTTTATTTCATTCCTGGAGAAATCACTCCAAAAACAAATCTCTTTTGGTTTATGATCATGGTCGCCGGCACCGCATATGCGTGGCGCTATGGATACAATGGGATCCTGGGAATTAAAAAGGCGAGCGAGCGACTGCTCGTGATTGGCCGTGGTTCTGCAACGAACGGACTCATCGAAGCCATCAATCAAAATCCTCAACTCGGATATGCGGTCGGAGCAACGCAAGAAACACTCGGCGATCCACAAGCGTTGCAACGCGTTGTGGCAGAAAAACAGATACGAACCGTTGTCGTTCCAAGCCAGCTGCGCAACAATAAGAGCGCAATCATGACGATCTATCATGAGCTTGCGCGAGGTACAAACATGATCGATGTCGCAACGCTCTACGAACGCGTGTTCAATAAAATTCCGCTCGACGAAATCGAAGAAGTGCGCTTTCTCGAACACGTCGCTGAACATCGCAAACTCTACGCAAGTCTTGTTGCACCAGTTGAAAAATTATGCGCGTGCGCGCTTGGTATCATGCTTGCGCCACTGCTGCTTGGCGTTGTAGCAATGATCAAGCTCACCTCACAAGGACCGACTATTTACGCGCAAACACGCGTGGGGAAATATGGTAAATTATTCACTATATATAAATTCCGCACCATGAGAATCGATGCGGAAAAAAATGGACCGCAGTGGGCCGCAACAGACGACGATCGACTCACGACAATCGGAAAACTGCTTCGCCATACACACCTCGACGAACTGCCGCAACTGTGGAATATTATTCGCGGAGAACTGTCGTTCGTCGGACCACGACCGGAACGCCCGGAATTCGTTGCAACGCTCAAACAACAAATTCCTTATTACGAACTCCGCCACCTCGCAAATCCAGGAATTGCCGGTTGGGCACAACTACACTATCGCTATGGACGCTCGGTTGACGACGCGCGCGAAAAATTACAATACGACCTCTTTTACCTCAAACATCGATCACTGCTGCTTGACGGCGCAATCTTCATACGCACTATTCGACTCCTCATCTTCAATAATTAAACGCAACAATGTGGCCCACGATTATTAAAAATACGCTCTGGCTCACGAGTGGGCAGCTAATTGGACGACTGCTTCGCGCCGCAATCGTCATTTACGCGGCACGAGTCTTGGGCGCCTCAAGTTGGGGCGCGTTTTCATATGCGTTAGGCGTTGCAGCATTTTTAACAATCTTCACCGACATTGGCGTCAACGCACTCCTCACGCGAGAACTCGCTCGAAACACAGGATTAGAAAAAAAATATATCGGAACCGCGCTCGCAATCAAACTCATACTGATCATGCTTGTCGCAGCCGGAACCGCAATAGCGCTCCCCTATCTCACTAACATTGCCGAAGCGCGACTCCTCATGCCCATACTCCTCGTAGTATTTATCGCCGACACGCTCCGCGATCTCGGAAGCGCCATCAGTCGCGCAATCGAAAAAATGGAGATTGAGGGCGGGCTCGCGATATTCACGAATTTCGCGATTACCACGCTCGGTTTTTTGTTTCTTTGGATACAACCCACAAGTCGCGCACTCGCATACGCGTACGCGCTCGGAAGTCTTTTAGGATTACTCGGCATGATTGCTGCGGTTCGTCATCACATCAAAGACGCCTGGCGTCACATCGATCTCTCATTTGTAAAACCGATCTTGCGCACCGCGTGGCCATTTGGACTGCTCGGCATCATGGGCGCCGCAATGCTCAATACCGACATCATCGTCATCGGCTGGCTCCGTTCGGCAACTGAAGTTGGTTACTACGCCGCCGCACAAAAACTAATTCTCCTTGCATATGTTATCCCCGGCATATTCGCTTCAAGCGTATTTCCAGCAACAGCACGATTTGCGCTCCAAGAACAAACACGCGCAAAAGAACTTGTCGAGCGAACAAGTGCGCTCATGTTGCTCCTCGCCGCGCCGCTTGCGCTCGGAGGATTATTGCTCGGACACATTGTGATGCCACTCCTGTTTGGCGCCGCTTATCTTCCGGGACTTACCACATTCTACCTTCTCCTCGTGACACTCTTTATTGTTTTTCCAAGTACAATTATTGGAAATGCCCTGTTCGCTTATAACGCAGAGCGCAACCTCGTGTCGTTTGTTGCAATCGCGATCGGCACAAATATTTTTCTCGATCTCATACTCATCCCACCGTTCGGCATCGAAGGAGCCGCGATCGGCACCATCATCACGCAGCTCATCGCAAACGCGCTACTCTATCGTCGCCTGCAGCACGTCGCAAATATCAATATCGTAAACGGGCTACGGTACTACATTCAAAAAATAAAAGGCCGGTGGGAGTAGTGGACATTCTCTTCGGGGTCCGGCTCATCCCGCCCAGCCGCGGGACGGCCTCAAAGTCTCGGCGATTCGGTCCGCCAATTGCGGACACCATGCCGAATCGCCTCCGACAAACCCCTCCGAGAACATCCACTATTCCCACCCCCGACTCCTGCCACCCATCGTTTGACAATTCCGAAACCGCATCTTTACGATAAAAACATGAGAACACAAATTGAGTACGTTTGGTTGGACGGCAATACAACGCCCGAGCTGCGATCAAAAACAAAAATTATCGAGTGGGAAGCTGAAAAATTAATCGACGTACCACAATGGGGCTTCGACGGCTCAAGCACCAATCAAGCCGAAGGCCATTCAAGCGACTGCGCGTTAAAACCCGTTTTCATGATCAACGACCCGCTGCGCGAGCAAGGCGACAAAATTGTCTTATGCGAAGTCATGAATGCCGACGGCACTCCACACGCGTCGAATATGCGCGCGAAGCTCGTCACCACAGCACAAAAATATGCGCGTGAAGAATTTTGGTTCGGCATCGAACAAGAATATACCCTCATGCAATATGGTCGCCCATTAGGCTGGCCCGCCGTCGGCTTTCCCGCGCCGCAAGGACCGTATTATTGTGGCGTCGGGGCAGATAAAGTATTTGGCCGCGAAGTGGTCGAAATGCACACGAGCGTATGTATAGATGCCGAGCTTGCAATCTGGGGCACGAACGCCGAGGTGATGCCCGGACAGTGGGAATTCCAGATCGGCCCACTTGCCCCGCCAGCAATCGGCGACGAACTTTGGATGGCGCGGTGGCTCTTGGCCCGCATTGGTGAAGAATTTGATGTTGCAGTTTCGCTTGATCCCAAACCCGTACCGGGCGACTGGAACGGCACCGGCGCACACACGAACGTCTCAACCAAGGCGACGCGTGCTCCGGGCGGGATCAAAGCAATCGAAGAGGCGTGTAAAAAATTAGAAAAGCGACACAAGGAACACATTGCGGTCTACGGCGAAGGAAACGAAAAACGCTTAACTGGTCGCCACGAAACCTGCGACATCCACACGTTCCGTTGGGGCGTGAGCAACCGTGGCGCATCAATCCGCGTTCCGCTCTACACCGCCGAAGCGAAAAAAGGCTACCTTGAAGATCGCCGCCCAGCCGCAAACATGGATCCATATAAGGTCACACTTGCGATCATGGAGACGGTCTCCGGCAAAGGATTCGATTCAAAAATTCTCCTATAACACGCCGCCACGAGGAATATAATAATTTTTCTCGTATCGCGGAAACGAGATAACAAATTCACGAAGCTTTAAGGAAAGAACTACGAAAAAATGTTTTGTGTGAATCCCGAAGCCATGCGCAGCGTGGCGAAGGTTGAGTTAACATTTTTGCGATAGTTGCTCACGAAAAAGCGAGTGGATTTGTTCGAGTTGAAGCGCGCGAGAAAAATTATTATATTCCTCGTAGCTACCATTCCTTGATCGCCCTCTCCCACCGCTCAAACGTCCCCGTATCATACCACCGTGCACTCGCCTCTAGCTTATATCCCGCAAGCTTCCCGGCCGCGGCAAGCGCCGGGAAAATATCATATTCGTTTGAAATAGATTTTTTGGACTGATCAGCATAATCAAAAATACTGGGCTCAAAAATAAACAGTCCGCAATTCACAAAATCTGACGGCGGATTTTTTGGCTTTTCTAAAAATTCGAGAATCCGATTGCCGTCTAAAATAGGCACGCCGTAATCAGATGGGTTTGGTACGCGCACAAGCGCAATTGTCGCTACAGGCTTCAATGAATTTTCGAGATGCGCGCGAATCATCGCGGTTAAATCAAAATCTTTCAGCTCGTCACCGTTCGACACCACAAACGCGTCGCGCAACCGCTCGCGAAATAATCGAAGCCCTCCAAACGTACCCATCGGTTCCGGCTCCGCAACAATGCGCAACGCCTTTGGTAACTCAGCGCTATAGCGAGCCTGCCACCACCGATAATCGTCCACATGGTCGCGGTGAATAAGAAGCGTCGTATCGCTTACGCCGTGACGGCCAAAAAAATCCAACAAATGATTTACGATTGGTTTGCGCCGCACTGTGAGAAGCGGCTTCGGCATCTCGAGTGTCACTGGCCGCAGCCGCGTCCCTGATCCACCAGCTAAAATTACGCCGTTCATAAAAAATACAACCCTTCAACCCAAAACCTAGTCACCTAAAACCTAAATCGCTTCTCCTTTCTGTAATTTCTCGATAAGAATATTTGCGTCTGTCGCAAACGTCGGGATAGACACAACCGCCTCGCGGAGCGACTTAATCGCTTCTGTGCGCCGACCCAAACCAGTAAGCAGCTTCGCGAGCGCAATGCGATAACTTGTATTCGCGGGAATGTTTGCGATCAACGATCGATAAATCGCTTCGAGTCGGACAAAATTATTTGAACGCTGATACACCGTCGCAAACAAATCAATGGGTGGATCGAGGCGGCCATATCCTTCATCAAATAATACATCGGCAGATTTTTGATCACCGCTTAAAATATATGCCACGATCAAATTTTGTCGCGCGGTATCAAATCGTTGATCCAAATCAAACGCCGTTTTTAAAACCGGAATCGCATGCACAAAATCATTTTTCAAGAAATACGCCTCC